>JAACDD010000103.1 GCA_009937085.1 Bacteroidota bacterium | reverse complement strand
TTTTTTCAATGGCTTTAATTTCCTCAACTGCTTCAATGGGAAACTGTCCTTTAAACAAATTGGCATCTAAAAAACGCAATCTATAAATGATACAAATGGTTTTTATTTGATCAATATGATAAATGCGATTCGCTTCAATTTTATCAATATTAAAATTATTTTTTGGCAGTACAGCTTTTTTGAAAGAAGTTTTGACTCTCAGCTGATCTAACTTTTGACGGATATCGGTAGACGCAAACATATTATTTTCTTTTAGCAATACTCAAATATACACATAACTTACAAATAATCAAGTGTTTAAACATCGATAAACAATACTATTGACGAAGTGTTGCGCCTAACTGTTTTTCGTACTGTTGCGCAATTCGTTGCATGGTTTTATCAATTTGTTTGTCGGTCAACGTCTTGTTATTATCACTTAACGTAAAGCTCAATGCGTATGATTTTTTCCCATCAGGTATTCCTTTCCCTGTAAATACATCAAAAAGCGCTACGCTTTTAAGCATATTTCGTTCTGTCTTTTGTGCAATTTGATACAACTCTTCAAAACTGGTGTTTGTATTCACTAAAAGTGCTAAATCGCGATGCACAGAAGGGAATTTGGATAAATGTGCAACTTTGATGTTTTGATTTGCGTTGTTTAAAATAGGTTCCATTGCTATGGTACACGCAATTACGTCTTGTTCAATTGCCAACCCTTTAAAGGCATCAATATTTACCAGCCCAAGCGAACCAATGTGCTTTTCTTTAAAGTGAAAATCGATTGATTCTTTGTAATGGGTATTTTTTCCAGGGGTTTCTTTCACATCTATTCCAAGGCGTTGGAACAGTGTTTGGATAACTCCCTTTAAAAAGAAAAAATCAGATTTTTGTTCTGCTACTGTCCAATGATTTGGAAGTTGCTGTCCGGTAACAGCGATGCCGAGTGTTGCCGTTTGTTTGGTGCCAGTTTCGGTTTTATGATAGGTGTTTCCAAATTCAAAAAAGCGCAAGTTCTGTTGTTGGCGATTGGTATTGAATTGTATGGACTCTAGCATTCCGTAAAGCATATTGGTGCGCATTACAGAAAGTTCGCTGCTTAGTGGATTTAAAATCGTTACCATTTCTTCGACATTTGCGTCGTGTTTTGGAGTTGTCAATGAATTATTATACAATTCATAAAAACCTTGCGCCACAAGCTGTTGAGCAATGCGTTGTTGGTGTTGATTTGATAATTGCTTGCGGAAATCAGGAACCGAACTGTTAAGTTTTGTCCCCGTTGGAATGTTGTTGTATCCATACACGCGTAGAATTTCTTCCACTACATCTGCTGGTCTGCGCACATCTGCACGATACGTAGGTACTTCTAATCCAATTGAAGTTTCCGTTACGTTTGTGACTTTAATATCTAACCCTTGTAAAATTTTCTTAACCGTTTCTCTTGGAATTTCATAGCCAATCAAATTGTTCATGTATTCAAACTTCAACAATACTTGATGGGGTTCTTGCTTAGAACGGTATTCATCAATAATTTCAGATGAAAATACACCTCCAGCCACTTCTTGAATAAGCAATGCTGTACGCTTTAAGGCATATTTTACCAATTCGATATCAATACTGCGCTCATAACGAAATGAGGCGTCAGTACTCAAGCCGTGGCGTTTCGCCGTTTTACGAATGCTAATCGGATCAAAATAGGCACTTTCTAAAAATATTTCGGTCGTATTTTCGGTAACCCCTGATGCTAATCCACCAAAAACACCTGCTAAGCACATGGGCGCATCCCCGTCGCAAATCATTAAGTCTTCATTGCTTAGTTTACGTTCGATCCCGTCGAGTGTTACAAAAGGAGTTCCTTCTTTAAGTTTTTGCACACGCACAATTCCACTTGTGATTTTCCCTGCATCAAATGCATGTAGGGGTTGTCCCAACTCGTGAAGTACATAGTTTGTAGCGTCTACAATATTGTTGATGGGTTTTACTCCAATAGCTTTTAGTCGATGCTGAATATGCTCTGGCGACGGCTTTACCTCGACTCCAGAAATCCGTAGTCCGCAATAGCGTGGTGCCGCATCATTATCTTTAACATCTATTTGAATTGCACCGCTGTAATTATCGGTTCGAAATGAACTGATAGAAGGGGTGATTAAGGCCGGAATTTCGTTGGTCTGCAATAGCGCAGCACGCAAATCTCTTGCAACGCCGTAATGACTCATGGCGTCAGAGCGGTTTGGTGTAAGTCCAATTTCAAAAACTTGATCTGTGATAATTGAAAATACTTCTCCACAAGCTGTTCCCGCTTTATGATGATTTTCAAGCACCATAATACCTTCATGATTGGTTCCAAGTCCAAGTTCATCTTCGGCGCAAATCATTCCGTGACTTACCTCTCCTCGAATCTTACTTTTTTTAATTTCGAAAGATTCTCCCGAATCAGTGTACAATGTAGTGCCAACAGTAGCGACAGCTACAGTTTGTCCTGCGGCAACATTCGGCGCGCCACAAACAATTTGTACAGATTCCTCAAGGCCAATATCTACTTGAGTTACCTTTAATTTATCTGCATTTTGGTGTTTTTCGCAGCTTAAAACTTTTCCAATCACCACACCTGCTAAGCCCCCTTTTATGGATTGATATTCATCAATACCTTCCACTTCTAAACCTAAGTCGGTAAGTAGTGTGCTCACTTCCTCAGCGCTTAAGTCTGTTTGAATAAAATCGCGAAGCCAATTATACGAGATGTACATGATTATTATTTAAGCTGCAAAGATACACCGATGTTTTTAGTACACAATTCATCCAATGTACTTCCAAATTGATTTTCCTTGTTGTGAAAGTGCCAGTGCAGTACGCAAAACGGTATTCTTTTCTAGCATTAATGTAGGGTCGTTTTGAAGGACTTCATCTACGGCATATCGAACCGTTTTAAGTATATCACTATCTTTTTTCAGATTCGCAATTAAAAAAGGGAGTACACCGCTTTGTTGTGTTCCCATCAAATCTCCGGGACCACGAAGCGATAGGTCAACTTCAGCAAGTTCAAATCCATCTTGTGAGCGCACCATGGTTTGAATCCGTGTTTGTGCATCCAGACTTAGTTTATTTCCTGTCATCAACACACAATAACTTTTACTTGCACCACGTCCCACACGACCGCGTAATTGGTGCAATTGCGATAGGCCAAATCGCTCAGCACTTTCAATAATCATAATACTTGCATTGGGAACATTGACACCTACTTCAATAACTGTTGTGGCTACCATGATTTGCGTTTTACCCGAAACAAATCGTTCCATTTCAAAAGCTTTGTCTTCAGCGCTCATTTTACCGTGAACAATGCTAACTTGATAATCGGGGAGTGGAAATTCTCGAACAATACTTTCGTAACCATCCATCAAATCTTTATAATCTAAAACATCAGATTCTTGAATTAGTGGATAGACAATATAAACCTGTCTTCCCTTTGCGATTTCCTCACGCATAAACTGAAAAATAGCCAAACGCTTACTGTCATTTCTGTGTAAGGTGGTAATCGGTTTTCTGCCCGGTGGGAGTTCATCAAGAATAGACACTTCTAAATCACCGTAGGCAGTCATGGCCAACGTTCTTGGTATTGGCGTTGCAGTCATGACTAAAATATTGGGCGGTATGACATTTTTCCGCCACAGTTTGGCACGCTGTGCCACACCAAAGCGGTGTTGCTCATCTACAATTGCCAAACCGAGTTGTTTAAATGTTACGGGCTGTTCTAATATTGCATGCGTACCAATAAGAATTTGCAAACTTCCATCTGCTAATTGCTCTAATAGCGGCACACGCGCACTTTTTTTGACCGAGCCTGTAAGAAGTGCAACGTTTACGTTTAGGGGTTTTAGTAATTCCTGGATGCTTGTAAAGTGTTGCTGCGCCAAAATTTCAGTAGGAGCAACAAGTGTGGCCTGTTTTCCATTATCAAGCGCCATAAGCATACACAATATAGCAACAATGGTTTTTCCTGAGCCCACATCCCCTTGTAACAATCGATTCATTTGGGCTTCACTTTTAAGGTCGGTGCGAATTTCACGCACAACACGTTTTTGTGCCGCTGTCAGCGAAAAGGGAAGGTGGTTGTGAAAAAAGGAATTGAAATAATCACCAACTTCTGGAAATGGAATTCCCTTTAAATGTTGTTTTCGATGCAGTCTTTTTAGCCCTAGTTGTAGTTGTACAAAGAATAGTTCTTCAAACTTCATACGATATTGTGCAAGGGCCAACGCTTCTTGATTTTTGGGAAAATGAATGGTTGTAAGTGCGTTGTTTTTATCCATTAAACGGTACTGCTGAAGCATAGAAGCGGGTAATACTTCTTGTACGCCACTGCCAATTTCTTCAAACAAGTGCACCATAATTTGGCGGGTTACCTTCTGCGAAACACCAGTTTTTGTAAGTAGCTCTGTGGACGAATAGATAGGTTGAAAATTTCCTTTTCGTTCTTTGTGGTCTTCAAAAAATTCTAACTCGGGATGTGCAATAGAACATTTACGTCCAAACCAATTCAATCGTCCAAAAGCCATGTAAGGTTTGTTTAGCTGTAATGACTTTTGAATCCATTGATGCCCGCGAAACCATACCAATTCTATGTTGTTTTGACCATCTGAAAATGTAGCAACCAATCTACTTCCTCGTTTTTGCTTTACGGTTTCTAAGTGAGTTATACTGCCAAGTACTTGCACTTCGGCAGTGGTTTTTGGCAATTGACTTGGCGTAAAGTGCTGACTGCGATCAATATAGCGGTGTGGGAAAAAATACAGCAAGTCTTGCAATGTGTATATACCCAATTCTTTTTTAAGCAGTTGCGCTCTATTTGGCCCAACGCCTTTCAGGTAATCAATCGGTTTTTGAAGAAGCACTGACATAAAAAACGAAGATAGTAGTTTCCTGTTAATAACTATTTGCGATGGGTCTTTAACAAGCGTTGTGGTTTGGCTATTTTCACTTTTAAATCTGCGCTTTGGAAAACTACCTCCAATTACTTAACGATGCCCAACAGAAACCCACGGTTCACAAAGAGGGACCGTTGATGGTTATTGCAGGTGCAGGCTCGGGAAAAACACGTGTCTTAACGTACCGAATTGCGTATTTGATGCAACAAGGCGTTGATTCGTTTTCCATTTTAGCCCTTACGTTCACCAACAAAGCTGCCCGAGAAATGAAAGCGCGTATCGCTCAAATTGTAGGGGAGAGCGAAGCAAAAAACTTATGGATGGGGACCTTTCACTCCGTATTTGCTCGAATACTTCGTTCCGAAGCTGATAGGTTAGGATATCCCGCTAGCTTTACAATTTACGACACCCAAGACTCTGAGCGATTATTGTCGTCTGTTATCAAAGAATTAAAACTCGATAAAGATTTATATAAAGTAAAGCAGATTCGCGCACGTATATCTTCTTTTAAAAACAGCCTTATTACGGTTCGTGCGTATTACAACAACCCTGAACTTGTTGAGGCAGACCGTGAGTCAAAACGTCCAGAAATGGGGGCTATTTACAAAGAATATGTAGATAGATGCTTTAAAGCAGGAGCTATGGATTTTGATGATCTACTGCTTAAAACGAATGAGTTATTGAATCGTTTTCCAGATGTATTGGCAAAATATCAAGAACGTTTCCGCTATATTTTGGTTGACGAGTATCAAGATACAAATCACTCGCAATACCTTATTGTTCGTGCTTTGGCAGATCGCTATCAAAATATTTGTGTTGTTGGTGATGATGCACAAAGTATTTATGCATTTCGAGGAGCGAATATTCAGAATATCTTGAATTTTCAGCGCGATTACCCTGATGCTGGCGTATATCGATTGGAACAAAACTACCGTTCTTCGGGGAGTATTGTACAGGCTGCTAATGCCGTTATTGTACACAATACTAACCGCTTAGAGAAAAATGTGTGGACGGCAAATCCCGAGGGGCATAAAATTATCATTCACCGTAGTCCAACAGATGGAGAAGAGGGCCGTTATGTAGCCGGGGATATTTTTGAGCGTGCCATGCAATCGCAATTAGGCTACGAAGATTTTGCTATTCTCTACCGTACAAATGCGCAGTCAAGAGCCATGGAAGACTCGCTTCGTAAGCGAAACATTCCTTACAGGGTTTACGGCGGTGTGTCGTTCTATCAACGAAAAGAAATCAAAGATGTATTGGCGTATTTACGCCTTTTGATAAACCCAAGCGACGAAGAAAGTCTTAAGCGTATTATCAATTATCCAATGCGTGGTATTGGACAAACGACTATCGATAAGCTTATTGTGGCCGCGAAAACCCATCAACGTACATTGTTTGAAGTGTTGGAGCAGGTACAAGAACTGCCACTAAATATCAATGCGGGAACGCGCACCAAATTGATGAACTTCTATACCATGATTGCGTCATTCAGAACGCAGCTTGATACTCTTGATGCCTTTGAAATGGCGGATTTAGTTACCAAGAAAGTTGGGTTGGTAACCGAGCTTAAAAAAGAAGGTACTCCTGAAGCAATTACTCGTGTAGAAAACATTGAGGAACTGCTAAACGGGATTAAAGATTTTGTCGAAGGGCAGCGTGAACTTGTCGATGCTACGGGTTCGCTAGTTGAATTTTTAGAAGACGTTGCGCTGGCAACCGATTTTGATAACGAGGTGCAAGATGAAAATGCCGTATCGCTGATGACCATTCACCTTGCTAAAGGATTGGAATTCCCTAATGTTTATATCGTTGGATTAGAAGAAGATTTATTTCCCTCTGCCATGAGTGTAAATACACGCGCAGAGTTAGAAGAAGAACGACGCTTGTTTTATGTGGCACTGACACGTGCTGAGAAACGCGTTACGTTGACCTATACACTATCCAGATATCGTTGGGGGAAAATTATCGATGCAGAACCCAGTAGGTTTTTGACTGAATTGGATGAGTCTTGTGTGGATAATCAAGTGGTGAAAGACGATTATACGTTTAAACCCATGATGGACACTTCAGTTTTTGATGCACCAGACCCCAACAGAGTTCGGTTTAAATCCTTACAAACAAAGAAAACCACAGCTGTTCCTCCAAAGGCGCGTATGAAAGCCGTTTCTAAAACAAATGTTGCGCCAACGCTAGAGGTATCTGAAATTACGAATGGTGCGCGTGTTTCCCACAGTCGTTTTGGTTTTGGAACAGTCCTAAATATAGAGGGCAGCGATAACGATGCAAAAGCGCTTATTCGCTTTGATCAGTCGGGAGAAAAAAACTTGCTGCTGCGTTTTGCGAAACTTAAAATAGTCTCATAAAAAAAGCTGCCCGAAGGCAGCTTTAAAATCGTTATAAAATCCTGTAATTAGTTAGAAGCGGCTTCCATTCCTTTTTCTAATAAATCAAAGAATTGGTCAAGTTTTGGAAGTACAACTATTCGTGTTCTTCTGTTTTTAGCACGTCCTGTAAGTGTACTGTTGTCATCAATTGGGACATAAGAGCTACGACCTGCAGCAGTCATGCGTGCTGGATCTACTAAGAAGTCTTCTTGAAGAATACGTACCACTGCTGTTGCACGTTTTACACTCAAATCCCAATTATCTACAAGCACATTGCTATCTGTTTTTACAGGAACATTATCTGTGTGTCCCTCAACCATAAATTCTAAATCTGTTTTATCATTGATAACGCGTGCTACTTTGCCTAACACTTCTTTTGCACGGTTAGTAACCGAGTAGCTTCCACTACGGAATAAAAGTTTATCCGAAATAGAAATAAACACCACACCTTTTTCAACATTAACTTCTATATCAGAGTCGTTGATGTCAACAAGTGCACCCTTAAGACTTGTTACCAAAGCTAGGGTAACGGAATCTCTACGTGTAACCGCATCTTGCATACGTGTGATACGGATGTCTTTTTCTTTTAAAGACTCTAAAGAACGTTCTAGATTTTCAGCACCTTTTTGCGATAGTGTCGTAAGATTACCCATATTATTGATAAGCTCTTGATTGTTCGCCTTTAAGAAGTTGATTTGATCACGAAGTGCCGTAACATTGGCATCGCTTTTTGCTTTTTCATCTATGCAGGAGTTAAGCTTAACGGATGCAGTATTTAGTAAATCTTTGGTTTCTTTATGACTAGTTTCTAGTGCGCTGTATTTTTTTTGAGACACACACGAAGAAAACAGTACAGGGACTGCAAGCAGCAGGATTAGGATTTTATTCATCATCAATTTATTTATAAATGTAAAATTAATAGTAAAACGTTGATTAGGTGTATTTTCTTGTGTTAATTTTTAAAAAAAAATAAATACGTTAAATCGCTTATTTTCTGGATAGTCGGTGGCCGTGTAATGCAAAATATAATATTAAGACGTAGCAAGGAAGTAAAATCCAATAGCTTTGGTTTCCTGCTGTAGCAAGTGCAATGTCTTCTGACATCCCCAAAACCTGATTTGCCGCATTGGCTTTATCTACCAAACGACCATAAAGAGGCGGAATAATTGCACCCCCAGAAATAGCCATGATAAGCAAGGCAGAGGCTTTTTTTGTAAAAGAGCCCAAACCATTTAAGGTGAGTGGCCAAACAGCGGGCCATACAAGGGCGTTGGCAATTCCCAAAGCAGCAACAAAAAATACCGAGGTTAGTCCAGTTGTATTTAGGATACAGATTGAAAAAAGAATCCCCAAAAGGGCACTGATGGAAAGCGCATTTTTTTGACTTATATACTTAGGAATTAACACGACGCCGATACTGTAAGTGACTACCATAGCCAATAGGGTATACATGGTGAAAAAGCGTGCTTTTTCTGGAGGGATTCCCAAAGAAATTCCATAAGCAATGATGGTATCACCAGCAATTACTTCAGCACCAACGTAAGCAAATAGCGTTAACATCCCAATCCATACATGCGGAAATTGAAAAACAGAAGTTTTGGTTGTGTCTTTTTTTGTTTGTTCTTCTGAAAGCACAATTGTGGGTAGCGGTGCTAAACGAATAAGAAAACCCAGTAGCGCAAGAACGATGGTCATGACCACATACGGAAGGATAACACTTTCTGCCATGGTGTCAAGTACGATTTCTCTTTGTGTAGGCGTAACAGTTGATAGCTGTGCTTTCACTTTATCCATTCCAGAAAGAAGTAAGGTTCCAAAAATGACAGAACCTAACGCACCTGCAATTTTGTTGGAAATACCCATAATCGCAATGCGTTTGGCAGCACTTTCTATGGGACCTAATACGGTAATGTATGGATTTGCTGCCGTTTGCAACAGGGTCATACCAGTGCCTTGAATGAATATGGCTATTAAAAAAACGCTATACGCTCTGGCATTTGCAGCAGGAATAAAAATTGCAGCACCTATTGCCATTATAACGAGCCCTAAGGAAATCCCATTTCGGTATCCTATTTTTTTTAAGGCATAGGCTGCAGGAAGTGCCATAACTACAAATGAAATATATGAGGCTGAAGCAACCAAATAGGCTTGCGAGTCTGAAAGGTCATGTATGGCTTTCATAAACGGAATTAGTGCTCCATTTACCCATGTAATAAAACCAAAAATAAAGAACAATCCTGCTATTATCGCAATAGCACTTTTTGTGTTTACCTCTTTATTTTTCATGAGTTCAAGATAGGAAGTAAACGAATACGATTAAAAACATGTTGTACTTATTAAAATTTGATTAAATTGTGAATCTAAACAACGCATAATGAAATTCTTAAAGACATACTATCCTATACTGCTCGCTTTTGTCAGTTTTGTCTATTCCGTTTTTTTGTGGTTTACAGGAAATGAACTGGAAGGAATTTATGTAGGGCTTTGGCCCATAACTATTTTGGGTTTTGCTATAGCCATAAGACAACGAAGAAAAGATGTCAAATAAAATAATGTTCTTTATCGGATTAGCTATTGTGGTGGTGTACGGGTACTTTTTACTTAGTATCGTAACAAGCCAATACAAGGCAAAACAGCGCAACTCTGCGGAGGATTACGATATACAAGACTTAGACGGCATGGGCAACCAAGGACGCATACCCAATAAAAAACCAAAAAACAGGGCGTAATTATTTTCTAGGAGATAATTCAGTTTTTATAAACCAAACCCTAACTATTTAACATATATTTGCACCTCCTAATTGAATTGGTCAAATTGAATAGCTATGGTTGGCTCTCTTTTTGGCCTTTTCGCTTTTTAGGACTTAATTCTTCACTACCCTACAGGTTAGTTTTTCTGTAATTTAGATTTGAACGTTTATAAAGCTATGATGTTACTTCCCTATACAGAAGTTCGCAAAAATATTCCCTAAAATATCATCTGTAGTAACTTCACCCGTAATGGTTCCAAGTTCATGTAGTGTTTGCCGAATGTCAATGGCTAGTAAATCGCTACTGCGGTTTTCTTCAATGCCTTGCGCTACTTCGCTTATACTTTTCATGGCGGCTTGCAAGGCTGCCCAATGCCGCTGATTGCTAATAAGTGCAGTTCCGGTGTTCCATTGCAATTGTCCGCTGAAGTGTGTCTTTAAAGCTTCAATATCCGCTTTACTTTTTGTACTGATATACATGGTCGCAAACACAAGTTTTTCCACTGCTAAGGTTGCTAACGCTTTGGTGTAATGGTCGATTATTTTTTCAGTGAGCAAATCTTTTTTATTGATAACAAGCAGTAGGGTGGTGTCTTTGCGATGCATACTTTTTAGTGCATCTACTGTTTCGGTTGCGGTTTGGGTTTGCGGATCAACAACATATAAAATTATGGACGCAGTATCCATTTTTTCTTGGGTACGTTTTACGCCCATGGCTTCTACCGTATCTTCCGTTTTGCGTAGTCCAGCCGTATCTATAAACCGATACTGAATTCCACCAATAGTCAAGGTGTCCTCAATGCTATCTCTAGTTGTCCCTTCAATATCCGAAACCAAGGCTTTCTCTTCGTCTAACAAGGCGTTTAACAACGATGATTTCCCTGCGTTCGGTTTTCCCACCAAAGCAACAGGAATTCCGTTTTTTACTGCATTCCCCGTAGCAAAAGAGTCCAATAGATTTTTGAGGGTTTCCCTAATGGCAATGATCAGTTCGTTGAGTTGTTTACGATCCGCAAACGCCACATCTTCTTCGCTAAAATCGAGTTCTAACTCAATCAGGGAAGCAAATGAAAGCAAGCGTTCACGTAATTCCCCTAAACTGCTGCTAATTCCACCTCTAAGGTGTTGCACAGCAATATGATGCGCCGCTTCACTTTCAGAAGCGATAAGATCTGCCACTGCTTCTGCTTGTGCCAAATCCATTTTTTTATTCAAAAACGCACGTAGTGTAAACTCACCGGGTTCTGCCAATCGAGCACCCAAATCTTGTAACGTTTGCAATACTTGTTGTTGCACATAGACCGAGCCATGACATGAAATTTCTACCACATCCTCACCAGTGTAAGAGTTTGGATTTTTAAAAACAGCAAGTAATACTTCGTCCAATAGCGTATTGTTTTGATAAAAGTCGCCAAGGAGCAGGCTGTGCGTGCTTTGCGCTTTAAGTTTTTTATTAAACCTTGAGCGAAAGCATTTATCGGCAATAGCAATGGCATCATCACCACTAAGGCGAACTACCGCAATAGCAGCAGCACCAGGAACGGTAGATAAGGCTACAATGGTTTCGTTAATATTCAAAAGCGTATTTCTTTACGATAGGTGCGACGGCGTTTGTGCAACTCGTGCTGATAGTTTTTCCAAAGGGCCTGAATGGCTTTGTTTTCTTCTAATTCGGGATTGGTTTCTACGGCAGTTATCCCACGGCGGTTAAACATGTCTTGAATCTCTTGGAAGATAATGGCTGTTACCCCTTTGTTTTGATAACTTTCTTTGATGCCGATTAGGTAAAACGCTGCCCGATTGTTTTTCCGTTGGGCGCGCCACAAATGAAACAATCCAAACGGGAACATTTTCCCGTTGATTTTCTTAAGCGCAGCCGTGAACGATGGCATGGTAATGGTAAACCCAATCATTTCGTCGTTTTCATCCACAATACACTTTATAAAATCGGGGTGTACGTAGGGAAGGTATTTGGTTTTGTAATGCTCAATTTGATGCTGCTGAATAGGCACAAAAGATTGCAGTTTGTTATAGGTTTGATTGAGTAAATCAAACATTTCATCTACTCGGGGTTCAACATCAGTTGTCGATTTAAAATCTAAACTTTTAAGCTTGTATCGTTCTTTGATTACTTGCGCAAACTTTTTTACTTTTTCAGGGGCATCTTTGGCATCGTAAATATCAATTTTAAACTCTATCCATTCACTTTGTTTTACGAGCCCTAATTGCTCTAAATGTTCTTTTTGATAGGGGTGATGATACCACGTAATCATGGTATTCATGTGTTCAAATCCCTTGACCAAAAGACCGGCTTTGTCCATATTTGAAAACCCCATTGGACCTTCAATGTAGGTCATGCCTTCTGCAATGGCAATACCTTCAACCGCTTCAATTAGTTTTTTGCTTACTTCAATATCATCTATGGTGTCATACCATCCAAAGCGGACTTTGGTCTTTTTTAATTCTTCTACCTCAACCCAATTAATCATAGCGGCAATTCGCCCAACGGTTTTGCCATTTTTGATTGCCAAAAATAGCCGGGCCATTGCATGATTAAATACCTTGTTTTTTTTGGGATTAAATATGTCTTCTTCCTCTTTGGTTATCGGCGGAACCCATTGTGGGCAATTTCGATAGAGCACAAAAGGAAACCTAAAAAACTCGCGGTATTGCCGTCTGTTTTTAACCTCAATAATCTCTATCATCGCATCTTATTTAACTTGCGCTCAATGCGCTTTTGTTTTTTATCCAATTTACGTAGTCCTTTATTGGTGCGTTTTTCAGCTTTTCGTGCTGCTTTTCCTTCTTTAAAGGCATTTTTTCGGTCTATGCGACTTTGCTTAACCTCTTTTAAGTCTTGTGGTTGTCCAACCCATATATTGTGTTTGTCAATCCGATACGAAATACCAACACCTGCCATTAATAGTTTTGGTGTTGTTTTTATATTGTGTTGTACCGCAAGATCCAATTGAAGGTCGTCAGTAAGCAAATATGCTATTCCTGCGCCAAGGGTTACATCGCTATATAGCGGACTATCGTCATATTGATATTCTCCAAACACCGACCACTTATCACGAGTACTATACGTCAGTGTTCCTATTAGTTTTTTCTGTTGGATATCAGCTGTAATATATCGCATACCAACATTGTGGACCAATACAAGCCCGGGTTTTAAATGCTGTTGTAAAATAAGCATGGCAGTTCCAGAAACAGCAGGTTCTATAATTGGTTGATAATTAAAGTTAAACAGCGTGTAAAACGATTCTTGATACGGATAAATGCCACCAGTAGCAAATTGCGCTCCAGCATAAACGGAGACGGCAGGAATCAAATCGCGCCAACGAATACGGGTATTTGCGTGATAACTATACAAATTGGGTTTATACTTTTTGGTATTGCGAAAGGGATCATAAACGAGGTATTTTACCCCTGCTGACAAATCGCGAATGCCTTTACGATTGCTTGTTATTTTGCCAAGAGCATTTTCAAACGTAAGTTCATCTAATTGATAATCTACAGTTCCTAGCACTTCGAGTTGTTCCTTCAAAATACCAGCGCGAAGTTGTATTCGTGTTCCAAATCCCGAATAAGATGCATTGTAGAATGAGTCAAAAGCACCTTGCCTAAAGGAAATGCCTTGTTCCCACTGATATACATTTTTACCAACACTAAATGCACCCATAGATTGGCTGGGTCTATTGCTGTTTATCACTTCGGTGTATTGCGCATTGGAAGCACTCATTATAAAGATGCTAAGCAATGCAGCCCAAAAATGTGTAATAGACTTGTGCATATTCAAAGATACATGAATTATAAATTCTGTTGGTTACGGATAGAGTTGTATTTTTGAAAGATGATGCAACTTCTTAAGCTCCGTTTTTTGCTGCCTCACGTACTTGTGACGCTATTATTTGCTGCCATTTCGTTGTTATACTTCTATCCTGTTCTCTCTGGAAAAGCACTTGTTCAATCTGATATTGTTCAGTTTAAGGGAATGCAACGTCAAGTTTTAGAACATCGTGCGACATTTAATGAAGAGCCGTATTGGATTGACAATGCTTTTGTGGGAATGCCCACATATCAAATCACACCTCGTTATCCTTTTGATGTGTTGCGCTACATCGATAGCGCCCTTCGGTTTTTACCACGCCCTGCCGATATGCTTTTTTTGTATTTATTCTTTTTTTATCTGTTTGCGCAAAGTAGGCGGTTTTCTATTCCCATCTCTATTTTTGGAGCATTGGCATACGGGTTTTCAACCTACTATATTGTCATTTTGATGGTTGGCCATAACACCAAAGCAATGGCATTGGCGTATGCGCCGTTACTGTTTTTAGGATTGTTTCAAGTTTTAATTGATAAAAAGAAACTTGGATTTGTGTGGTTTGCACTTGGCTTGGCATTACAACTACACGCCAATCACCTTCAAATGACGTATTACACACTTATAATGGCTGGGATTTCAGTGTTGTTTTGGAGTTTTTGGACCTGGCGTAAAGATGGATTTCAATTGCTTTTAAAACCTTTAGGGAAATTGATTGCAGCTGGACTAATAGCGCTTTTACTCAATGCACAAGGCGTTTTAGCGACACTAGAGTACACCAAATTTAGCACGCGAAGTGCCTCTGAACTCACAATAAACCCCGACGGTTCACCCAAAGAAGCTACAGCAGGTTTATCTTTCGATTATATTACGGAATACAGCTATGGCATCTTTGAGACGTTAACTTTTTTTGCACCAAACGTGGTGGGTGGTAGCTCAAGCGCAAGCTTTCCCATGGATAGTGATTTTGTAAAGTTTCTTCGAACTCTAGACGCTGAATCAGCGAATACCATTTTCAGATACGCGCGTCCTTATTGGGGTGATCAACCCATAGTTGCGGCTCCTGTTTATTTGGGAATTGTAGTATTGTTTTTTGCCTTACTCGGACTACTTACAACCAATCGTAAAACCCGACTCATATTACTTATCACAATAGCTGTTTCACTCTTATTTTCTTGGGGGAAACATGTACCTGCGCTTACCCAATTTTTTATCGATTATTTGCCTTTATACAATAAGTTTAGAGCCGTTAGTTCAGCACAAATTATGATCATGTTTTGTGTGCCATTTGCAGCAATGTTAGGCGTTCAGTTTTTAGTTAAGGACAGTAGTTTTTCTCGAAAAAAATTACTTAAATGCTTTTATGTGTTTTCTTTTTTTGTAGCCTTAATTTTATTCTTGATTGCTGGTGCAAAAGGATTCTTTTCGTTTACGTCTTCTTATGAGCCATTTGCGCAATATCCTGAAGTAATGAAGCCGTTAAAGGAAGCCCGCGCAGCCCTTCTTTGGGATACAATTATTCAAATCCTAGTATTCGTTCTCCTTATAGTTGGTGTTATACTTCTGTATTGGCGTAAAAAAATAGCGTCACCGTTATTTGTATTACTGTTAATTGTATTGGCATTTTCCGATTTGTGGAAACAAAACCGCAGCTATTTTGATGAAGATCAATTTGTGTCTTCATATCAACAGAAAAAAGCTTTTGTAGCTATACCAGAAGACAAAGAAATTTTAAAGGACACCTCACGCTATCGTGTTTTCGAACCTCGTTTAGGGTTTTCAAATGCTCGTACCGCTTATTTCCACCGAACTATTGGCGGTTACCATGGCGCAAAACCTGCAGCTTTACAGGAAGTGTATGATTTTTATTTGCAACAAGAAGACAGTATCGTTTTAGATATGTTAAATGTGAAATATGTATTGGATCCTGCTCTTGAAAATGGTTACGCATCACGCCAATCGGCATTGGGTGCTGCTTGGCTAGTTGACGAACTCATTTCGGTAAATTCAGCAAATGAGGAAATGATACAATTAGGGAAAATTAATCCAAAAACACAGGCATTGTCTCAAGAATTGGAAGCAACTATATATAAGTCTGATGCATCCGATAAAATAACACTTACAGCACATCGAAATAATTTGTTACAATACAATATAAATGTGTCGCACAAACGTTTGGCGGTATTTTCTGAAATGTATTACCCAAATGGGTGGAAGGTTTATTTAAACAACGACCCCATCAATCATTTCAACGTAAATTATTTGCTTCGTGGCGTAGTCGTTCCCCCGGGTTCACATAAGCTGATTTTTAAATTTGAACCTGATGTCATTCGTAGTGGTACACTTTTTATGGCATCTGGGTGGTTGATTTTTTTACTTTCAATTGGTTTGATTCTGCGTAAACCCAAAGCCATTGGATAATCCCAAACATATTGCGTTGGTTGTGTACTATTGGCCGCCTTCAGGGGGTTCAGGAGTACAACGTTGGTTGTTTTTTGCAAATCACTTTGCCAAAAATGGAGTGAAAGTCACTGTGTTCATTCCTGCTAATCCTCGCGTTGCAGAGACAGATAACGCATTGGTGAATATAATTGACAAGAATATTGATGTGGTTTATGTTAATGGATGGGAACCACTTCAGAACAGCAAAAAAACTATTGGCGAAAATATTGGTCGAGCTAAAAGTTTTAAAAGTAAGTTGATGCGCTTTGTGCGTGCTAATTTGTTTATTCCAGATGCGCGTGTGTTTTGGGCAAAAGCAGCTTCCAAATCCGTTTTAAAAAAGCATTCAAAAACCCCTTTTGATGTGCTTATAACTTCTGGACCTCCACATTCAATGCACCTTGTTGGACTAAAAATAAAAAGTGTATATGATGTGCATTGGATTGCTGATTTTCGAGATCCATGGGTTGGATTTTTCCAAAACAAAAGTTTACCCATGGCTAAAGGCGCAAAATGTAAGCACAAGCAGTTGCAAGAGCGCGTTTTAAAAACAGCAGATCGGATAGTGGTAACCGCGCCCTCCTTAGCAAAGGAATTTGAAAAGCACGCTAAAGCAGTTTCGGTATTAACAAACGGCTTTGAGCGAATACTGACAAAAACCTCAAATCACAATGCGTTGGTATATGCTGGAAGTTTAAAAGCACAGCAAAACCCAAAGCTATTATGGGAATCTATTTCAGAACTCACACAAGAAAATGACGATTTTGCCTCCCAATTTTCACTTGAAATGTATGGGAAAGTCGCTGAAAGTGTCAAGGAAGAAGTACATCGATTAGGTATTGATAATTGTGTAAAATTCTTAGGATATCAATCAAAAGTGCAACTAGACACACGCTTACCAAATGCAAAAGCCCTATTATTGTTGGGAATTGATATGCCAGACACGCACAACATCATTCATGGAAAACTATTTGAGTATATGGCGGCTAATCGTCCTGTTTTAGGAATCGGACCTAAACCGAGTGATATGGAATCTTTGTTTGCTGCACACCAATTAGGTGTTTATTGCTCATTTAAGGAAAAGGAAAAGATAAAATCTACCTTACTTCATTGGTTTACAGGAACTGACACTCCATTTCAAAGCAAGGAAATTGAGTCATACCAGCGCGAAGCAATAGCGCAAAAATACCTAACATTTATACTGGAAAACGCATGAATACCCTAACGTCACAATCCTCAAAAAACTTAGTCAGCATCATGCTTGGCTTTGCTATTGGTGCTGTGAATACGTTGGTTTTGTATCCTTATTTTTTTGGTGCCGAGAAGCAGGGTTTGGTGGTTTTTTTGTTGTCTGTATCTAACCTTTTAATGCCGCTTATTGGATTTGGCGTGGCACAAACCATTATTAAGTTTCACAGCAGCTATGCTGAAAATGAACAGCAAGGATTTTTATCCTATGTGGTGCTATTGCCTTTGTTTATTGCGTTGCCTTTGGGTTTTGTGGCTGTTTTTTTTCACGATAGTCTTGCTGCCTTACTTTCAGTCAAAAACCCCATTATTGCATCTTATACTTGGGTGATTTTTTCGGTGGCATTCGCAACCGCTTATTTTGAAGTTTTTTATTCATGGGCTAGAGTTCATTTCAAATCTGTTTTGGGAAATACGCTTAAGGAAATTTATCCACGACTTAGCATTTTGATATTATTGCTTCTTTATGCAGCAGATGCAATTAATTTAAATACATTTTTCGGACTTCTCGTGGCCTTGTACTATTTGCGTTTAGTACTTATGATTGTTATTGCATTCCGTATTAAACTTCCCAAGTTTAGCTTTCAAAAACCTAAAAATCTAAACGAACTCCTTCGTTATAGTTTTTATCTTGTTTTAGCAGCTTCTGCAGGTGGTTTAATCATTGATATCGATAAAACCATGCTGCCACAATATTTGGACATTAGCCAAACGGGGTTTTATTCCGTTGCAATTTATACGGCTACGCTAATCGAAGTACCTGGGCGAGCATTATTTCAGATTTTAAATCCGATGGTTGCAAAAGCCATAAATGAAAAAAATACAAGTCAACTTGCAAAACTTTATAAAGACAGCTCCATAAATCTGTTGCTTTTAGCCGGTTGGTTTTTTCTTCTAGTTAATGGAAGCATAACATCGCTATTTGAATTATTAGAAGATAAAGGCTACGGTAATGCCATTTGGGTGGTGCTGATGATTTCATTCGCCAAGTTAGTTTCTATGAGTTCAGGCGCGTCTAATACCATTCTTATTAATTCTAAAAAATACCAAACGGCACTGCTGTTAACCATATGTATGGCGGTTTTTGTAGTAATTGGGAATATTATCTTTATTCCTATATATGGCATTAATGGCGCAGCAGGTACCACATTGATTCTTGTGGTCTTGTTTACGTTTATACGCATGGGGTATGTATATGCTTATTTTGGATCACAACCCTATGGAAAGCATACACTTTATGCTTTTATGCTCATCGGGATCGTATTTTGGGGGATTTCTTTTGTGCATTTTAATGCGCACCCTATGTTGGAAATTGCTCTTAAATCTATTCTAATAACTGCGGTTTACGCTAGTGGAGTAGTTGGTTTAAAACTGTCACCTACCTTAGATCAAATGCTACAAAACCGATTTAAGAATTTCTCTTAAACAGGTAGTTATACAGGCTTGATTTCTTGTTTTTATTTACTTCTTCTGGAGTTCCGGTTGCTAAGATATTCCCCCCTTTTGTACCCCCTTCAGGTCCTAAATCGATGATGTAATCAGCTTGCTCAATAAGGCCAGTATTGTGTTCTATCACAATGAGGGAATGTCCACGCGCAATAAGAGCACGAAACGAACCTACAAGTTTATTGATATCATGCATATGAAGCCCGGTAGTGGGTTCATCAAATAAAAACAAGGTCTTATTTTTTTGTACTCCTTTGAGTAAAAAACTTGCCAGTTTTATGCGTTGTGCTTCACCGCCAGAAAGGGTAGAGGACGACTGCCCAAGCGCTACATACCCCATGCCTACATCTTGTAAAGGCTGTAGTTTCGTAGCGATTTTGGTTTGCTTGTGAAGCTGAAAAAAGGCAATGGCTTCATCAATACTCATGGTTAGCAAATCGTGAATGGATTTCCCTTCAAATTTAACTTCTAAAACTTCTTTTTTAAAGCGTTTTCCGTTGCATTCATCGCAAATCAAATCAACGTCTGCCATAAACTGCATTTCAATTTTTACAGTTCCTTCCCCTTTGCAATTTGGACATCTTCCGCCATCAACATTAAAGGAGAAATGTTTGGATTGAAATCCGCGTTGTTTGGAAAGACTTTGCTGGGCGTAATGTTTCCGAATATCATCATACGCTTTAATATATGTGACAGGATTAGATCTAGAGGACAAACCAATCGGTTTTTGACTGATGTATTGTATGTCTTGGAAACTATCTAAATCTCCTTCCAGTGCAGTAAACTCACCGCATTTATCTCCATAAATATCTTTTTCCTTTTTTACAGCGGGCAACAAAATATCTTTCACAAGTGTGCTTTTACCACTTCCCGAAACCCCAGTTACAACTGTGAGCATATGTAGCGGAAACGACACATTAATATTTTTTAGATTATGCTCACGAGCACCCACAATACGCAATTCATGTTTTGGTTTTTTACGCTTTTCGGGAAGCGTAATTTCAGCCTTCCCAGAGAGGTATTTCCCGGTCCATGTATCTGCTTGAAGTATTTTTTC
>JAACDD010000102.1 GCA_009937085.1 Bacteroidota bacterium | reverse complement strand
GGCAAATATACACCACGCTTAAGCATCCCATGAAAGTACGTTTTAAAGAAGTCGTTATTGCCCTTTGCGGCTGAGTCAAAATCTACTACAGGCGTGTCTGTAAAGTGAAGCGATAGCATAGAACCCAAGCGATTTATTTGATATGGAATTCCCTTTTGCTCGAGAAGTGGTATCATTTCGTTGTGTAAATACGCGGTTTTGGTATCTAAACTGCTGTAGGTTTCTAGGTGCTCTTGCAACAACTGCAACATGGTAAGTCCTGCTGTCATCGCCAAAGGATTTCCACTCAAAGTTCCCGCTTGATATACAGGTCCAACAGGAGCTAAAAATGACATAATTTCTTTTCGTGCAGCAAATGCACCGACAGGTAATCCGCCTCCAATAACTTTTCCGTAGGTAACCATATCGGCACGTACGCCTAAACGTTCTTGCGCTCCGCCAGGTGCCAATCGGAAACCGGTCATCACCTCATCAAAAATAAGCACGCTGCCATATGCGTCGCACAAACTTCTAAGTCCTTCTAAAAACCCTTCCTTGGGTAGGATACATCCCATATTTCCTGCTACGGGCTCTACAATAATCGCTGCAATCTCTTCTGGGTTTGCTGCAAATATTTCGGCAACTTGTTCCAGATTGTTGTAGGTGGCCAAGATGGTGTCTTGCGCTGTTCCTGCAGTAACACCCGGACTGTTAGGACTGCCAAAAGTAACAGCGCCACTACCCGCTTGAATTAAAAAAGCGTCTGCGTGTCCGTGATAACAACCTGCAAACTTGATGATTTTGTCGCGGCCCGTAAAGCCACGAGCCAAACGCACCGCACTCATACACGCTTCTGTTCCCGAATTCACAAAACGAATTTGATCCATGTGGGGCACCATTGCCAAGGCTTGTTTGGCAATTTGCGTTTCTAATGCCGTTGGAATTCCATAGGAGGTACCTTTTTCTGCACGCTTTTGAATGGCTTCCACCACTTTTGGATGTGCATGACCTAAAATCATAGGCCCCCAAGAAGCGATGAAATCAATGTATGAATTTCCGTCTTCGTCAAACAAATACGCGCCTTTGGCATGTGTTAAAAAAATAGGTATTCCACCGACTGCGTTAAAAGCACGAACAGGGGAGTTTACACCTCCAGGTATAACTTGTTTTGCCTCGGCAAAAAGGGTGCTACTGCGTTGATACTGCATCATTTTAATTTGAGCTGTTGTCCGATTGCCAAATCGGTTGAATTGAGCGTATTCATGTTTACAAGATTTTCTACGGTGAGGTCAAATTTTTTGGCAATGGAATAAAGCGTGTCGCCTTGCTGCACTATGTAGGTGTGTTTTTTTTCCTTTGACTGTTTTGATGTTTTTAGAGGAGCTTTACTACCGTCAAACTGCCATAATTCGTAACGTTCTATGAGCGAAATAAGTTTGTATGCATATTTTGGGTCAGTAGCATAACCTGCTTTCTTTAATCCATGTGCCCAACTCACGTAATCTGTTTTTTTAATTTTAAACAAATCGCTATACCGCCCACGATTCCGTAAAAACTCGGAGTGATCTCGGTACGATTGTTCTACTTTTTTATACTTGCGAAAGCACTCGCCTTTCGCATCGTCATCGTGTGAAACACGACCGCCACGCCATCCTTTGTGGCATTTTATTCCAAAGTGATTATTGGACTTTGCCGCCAATTCGCCTATGCCCGCTTGCGATTCCAACAAGCCTTGCGCTAACGTAATACTAGCGGGAATGCCGTATTTTTTCATTTCTTTTTGTGCCATTTCGGCATATTGTAGTACATATACTTTCATACGCGTATGCGCATCGAGTTCTGCTAATTTTTTAACGGATTGTTTGGGGGATTTGTTTTCTATTTTTTTTGCTGTACGCTTCACGGTCCCAGAGTAAACCACCTTTTTAGAACCACAAGAAACAAGAAAAAGGGCAACAAAAAACAACTTTAACCCACGGGCCACTGGAGCGAAGAACGTGTATTGAAACCTATTATTCCTTGTGTCCCACCTGTGTGAATTAAAAGCAGCTTTTTTCCAAATGTCCATGTATCGTCTTTTATCATCTGCACCAACTGAAACAGCATAGGTGCGGTATAAATTGGGTCTAACAACACCCCTGTTTGCTGCAGCACGTCATGTGCAAATGCGATAAGGGTTTTGCTTACCTGCGCATATCCACGATGTACGGGATGTTGCACAAGCGTCCAATTGTCATCAAGGGCAAATGTACGAATACGCGCTGTGATTGACACATCTTTTACCACTTGAAACCCCACAACATGTTGATGTGTTTTACAAGAATTTGCCAAACCTGCCAATGTACCGCCCGTACCCACCGCACAGCCAATCGTGTCAAAAGCAGCATCTTCTAAAGTCAAAATTTCTGAACAGCCTTTTACTGCTAAAGCATTGGTGCCTCCCTCGGGTAAAACATACAATGTGCCGTGTGTTTTTTGAAGTGCTAAAACGGTATCTCCTAGTTCTTTTTGGCTATATTCTTCTCTTGAAACAAAGCTGAGCAACATACCGTTTTGTTGGCATGTTGCAAGGGTTGGATTAAGTGGTTTATGCGCCAACTCTGCTCCACGAACAACACCAATAGTGGCAATGCCGTAGTGCTTGCCCATAGCTGCCACAGCCGCAAGATGGTTGGAAAATGCACCGCCAAAAGTGAGCAAAACGCTGGAATTTGATCCCCGAAAAGCTTTGAGATTGTATTTTAGTTTGCGCCATTTATTCCCCGATGCAAGCGGAAAAATCAAGTCCTCGCGTTTTAGGTGTACAGAAATGCCTGCCGCTGCAAATGCAGGTAACGTTATAATTTGATTTGTCGCAACAGAAAATTCCATTTTCAAAAATAGTGCATTGATTTTTCAATTGAATTCTTTTAAACCACAATCTTATTTTCGGCATGTTTTTTGTGTAATTTTAAAAAAATAACACAATGAAACGGTTTATACTTTTTACTACTGCGTTGCTCCTAACATCTTGTGCTAGCATCCGTGTGTCGAGCGATTATGACACAGGTGTAAACTTTAACTCCTACACCACTTATGCGTTTTTTAAGCCTGGAATAGACAAAGCTGAAATCTCAGACTTAGACAAACGCCGTGTGCTCAGGGCTCTCGAAACCACACTTGTCACCAAAGGTTTTAACGCCTCAGAAACACCAGATGTTCTTATCAGTTTTCATACAAAAGCTGAAAAAAATGTACGTGTTAGCGAAAGCTATTTGGGTTGGGGTGGCCCGTTTTACGGTCCTTACGGCGGTTGGGGCTGGGG
>JAACDD010000101.1 GCA_009937085.1 Bacteroidota bacterium | reverse complement strand
TGTATGCGTCTCTAAACGGAACGCCCTGTTGTACCAATTCGTTTAGCGCATCTACCGTAAAGGCATAGGAATACATCTTGTCTTCCATGATGTTTTCACGTATACCAACTTCTTCAATGGCACTGTTAAGTATGGTCAAACAATCTTTTATGCTGTCCAATCCTTCCAGCATTTTACCTTTAAAAAGCTGCATTTCACGGTGATAGCCGCTAGGCAAATTTTGACCGAGTAAGGCAAAGTCGTTGGCAAGTCCTTGAACAAGCGCACATTTGCCACGTATCAATTCAAAAATATCTGGATTCTTTTTGTGTGGCATAATGCTAGACCCCGTGGTTAGATGCTCAGGGAAATGAATAAAATCAAAATTCTGACTCATATATAAACATACATCCATAGAAAAACGACCTAGTGTAGCCGCTAACGAACCAAGGGCACTTGCCGTGATGCGTTCTGTTTTCCCACGACCCATTTGCGCAGCTACCGCATTAAACTTCAATGTGCTAAACTGCAAGGCTTCTGTGGTGTGCATTCGGTCAATAGGAAAAGAGCTGCCGTACCCCGCAGCACTTCCCAACGGATTCTGATCGCAAATGGTATGCGCAGCGTTTAGTAAAATCACATCATCTACCAACGACTCGGCATAAGCCGAAAACCACAATCCAAACGACGAGGGCATTGCCACTTGAAGGTGGGTGTAACCGGGTAGTAAATCATTTTTATGTTTTTCCGCTAAGGACATCCATGTGCTAAACAAGGCTTTTGTAAGCTCCTTGATTTCAGTAATTTCATCTTTAAGCAACAACTGCATAGCCGTTAACACCTGATCATTTCTTGAGCGTGAGGTATGGATTTTTTTACCCACATCACCCAATCGCTCCGTTAACATAAACTCAATTTTGGAGTGAATGTCTTCAAAATCATCTTCGATAACAAAGTCTTCTTTGGTCACCAATGCCATGATGTTATCCAATTCACTGCAAAGTGCTTCGGCCTCATCTGCTGTAAGTAAACCAACAGTAGCTAGCATTTGTGCATGCGCTTTTGATCCCAAAACATCATAGGGTGCCAATCGTACATCCCAAAGCCTATCATCGCCAACCGTAAATCTATCAACGGCTTCTGTTACAGTGGTTTGTTTTTTCTGCCAAAGCTTCATAATGTTTGTTTTAGTATGGAAATATACAACGGTATGGCCGCTTCGAGTTCTTCTACAAATATAAATTCATTTGCGGTATGTGATCGCAAGGAGTCTCCAGGTCCTAGTTTTAGCGAGTTACAAGATAACACCGCTTGATCGGAAAGGGTAGGAGAGCCATAGGTTTTTCTACCTGCAGCAATTCCTGCTTGCACCAATGCGTGATCTATTGGAATAGATGAAGAACCCAGTCTGAGCGAGCGAGCCACTACCTCACAAGGGGCTTGCTGCATCAATTCACATATTTCCTCGTTGGTGTACATGTCATTTACACGAACGTCCAAAACCAACTTGACACCAGCCGGCACAGCGTTGTGTTGTTTTCCGGCACTAATTTGTGTCACGGTTAGTTTTACAGGTCCTAAGGAGTCAGACACCCTGTCGAATTCAAATCCTTTAAACCATTCAATAACCTTTCCGGCCTTGTAAATAGGATTGTCTTCGTTTGGATGTGCTGCATGGCTTGCTGTTCCGCTTATGGTAGCATCAAAAACAACCAAGCCTTTTTCGGCTACAGCCAGATGCATTTGCGTAGGCTCACCAACAATAGCCGTATCAATAGGCGGTAGTGTTTTAAGTAAACTATTTAGGCCATTTGGACCCGATGTTTCTTCCTCTGCCGTGGCAGCAACCACAAGGTTGTACGCCATGTTTTCGTGCTCGTAGAAGTACACAAACGTAGCCAACAAACACACCAATGCGCCTCCGGCATCATTGCTTCCTAATCCATACAATTTTCCGTCTTCAATGGTAGCTTCATGCGGATTACGCGTGTACCCACTATTGGCATACACGGTATCGTGATGCGAATTCAGCAATAAATACGGCTTGCTTGGGTCTTCGTGCTTATTAATAGCATAGACATTATTTTTTTCTTGCTTGCACGCCACACCATGGCTTTCGAGCCACGCTTTGATATGCGCAGCCGTTTGATCTTCCTCGCCAGAAAGCGAAGGAGTGCTAATTAATTTTTGAAGCAACGCAATGGCTTCTTGTTGTAATTCTTCTATGCGTTTCATTGCAATGTTGTTTTAGGAGCCTCTGACTGTGTTAATGCAGTTACATTACTGATAACCACTTCATTGACACCATTTTTTAGTGCGTCGAATCCGTTGTGCAATTTAGGCACCATTCCTTGATGAATAACTCCTTCTTCCACAAAAGTTTCGGTTTGTGTTGCATTTAAATGCGAAATTACATCTGTTGGCGTTGCAATATCTCGAAGTACACCTGCATGCTCAAAACAATAAAACAGGCTAACCTCATAGGTAGCACTTAAAGCAATAGCTACTTGCGCAGCAATAGTATCGGCGTTTGTGTTTAACAATTGGCCATTTTTATCATGTGTAATCGCACATAAAACAGGCACAAAATCTTGAGCGGCTAAGGATGTAAACACAGCAGCGTTTACGTCGACAATATCGCCCACAAAGCCATAATCGATTTCTTTTACGGGACGCTTAACAGCTTCAATGCAATTTCCATCTGCGCCGCTGAGTCCAACCGCATTTACGTCAAGTTGTTGCAGTTGCGCTACAATTTTTTTGTTGGATAATCCCGCATAGCTCATTACAGCAACCTCAAGCATGGCAGCATCTGTGATGCGTCTTCCCTCAATCATTTTGGGAGAAATACCCAATTTAGTAGCCAAGGCCGTTGCATGTCGTCCGCCACCATGTACCAAAATTTTGGGTGTATCCATTTTAGCAAAAGCCAACAACACCTCTTGCAAGGCATCGGCATCGTTTACCAAATGTCCACCAACTTTGACAATATGTAGCTTTTGTTTCAAGAGATTAATGTTTTTAATACTGCTGCTGCAGCAAAAGTTCTGTTGTTTGCTTGTTCAATTACAATTGAATTTGGATGATCCAAAACGCCATCTGCCACCACCACATTTCTCCTAATGGGCAGGCAATGCATAAACTTAGCGTTATTGGTTAACGCCATTTTTTCGGGCGTGAGCATCCATTCGTTGTCCGTTCTTAAAATTTGCCCATATGATTCATACGACGACCAATTCTTAGCATATACAATATCGGCATCTTTTAGCGCTTCATTTTGATTGTGAATGATAGGAATATCTTTAGTGATACGCGGATCCAAATCATATCCTTGCGGATTTGCAATCACAAAATCAGCGTCCTTATGCTGCATCATACGTGCAAACGAATTGCCAACGGCATGTGGTAATGCCTTTGGATGCGGTGCCCATGTAAGCACTACTTTTGGCTTTTTGGGTAAATCGTGTTCTGTAAGCGTTAGCGCATCGGCAAGCGCTTGCAATGGATGAGCGGTAGCACTTTCCATATTTAAAATAGGCACAGATGCGTATTCAATAAATTTTTGCAATACTTGCTCCGACTCGTCTTTTTCTTTATCGGTAAGTGTAGCAAAAGCTCGAATTCCGACAACATCGCAATATTGCGAAACCACTTGTGCAGCTTCCTTTACATGCTCAGATCGAAGCCCCTCCATAATGGTAGCATCTTCGTATTCTATTGCCCAGGCCTCGTTACTGAAATTCATCACCATGACATCCATCCCTAATAAACGGGCAGCTTTTTGGGTACTCAGTCTTGTACGTAAACTTGGATTAAAAAATAAAAGTCCAAGTGTTTTACGCTTCCCTAATTGCTCAAATTCATACGGGTTTGCCTTGATGTGTTGCGCAAGTGCTACTTGTGCATCAAAGTCTGGAAGGTCATTCAGCGTTAAAAATTGTTTCATCTATTTAAAATTACGCAAACCACTTCGAGTTTTGTATTTCACGATAGTGAGAATTGCTGTTTATTGTTAAATGTCCATTTTGAACTTTTAAAGCGATTTTTCTAATGCATTAAAAAAGTAGTCAAAATGTTTTTGCTGTATCGTTAGTGGTGGGAGTATGCGCAATAGTTTTTTATTGCTGCTTCCACCAGTGAAAATACGATGCTCGTAAATAAGTTTCTTTCGTAACTCGCTTACTTCAAAATCAAATTCAAGCCCAAGCATAAGTCCACGACCTTTTACTTTTTTCACCGCTTTAATTGTCTTTGCTCTTGCTTCAAATGCTTCACCAAGTGAAGCTGCGTGCGAAATAAGATTTTTCTTTTTTAACACTTCCAAAACGGCCAAGCTTGCCTGACATGCCAAATGATTACCGCCGAATGTAGTTCCTAACATGCCATACCACGGTTCAATTTTTGGATGCACAAAAATGCCACCTACAGGAAAACCATTTCCCATTCCCTTTGCCATAGAAATGATATCAGGAGTCACACCAAAATGTTGGTACGCAAAAAACGCGCCCGAGCGACCAAAACCCGACTGTACTTCGTCTGCAATAAGGCAACTGTTGTACTTGCGACATAGCTTCTCTACATCCTGCATAAATTTCTTGGTAGGCATATCCAATCCGCCAACGCCTTGAATGGCTTCAATGATTACGGCGCAAACGTCTTCTTTGCGCAATGTTTCTTCTAAGGCTTTTTCATCACCAAAATCCAGGAAAATTACTTCTTGCTGCGCATTCAACGGCGCAATAATTTTAGGTGTATCGGTAGCTGCAACTGCCGCACTTGTTCTGCCGTGAAAGGCATTTTTAAACGCAACAACTTTAGCCTTTTTGTTGTAGAATGAGGCGAGTTTAAGCGCATTTTCATTTGCTTCTGCTCCCGAGCTACACATAAACAATTGGTATCCCTCGCATCCCGATTGCGCTTCAATTTCATCCGCCAATTGCTTTTGCAACGGATTTTGAATAGCGTTGGAATAAAATCCAATCTTGCTAATTTGCTTTTTCAGTCTTCTGTTGTAAACGGGGTGTTGGTGTCCAATGCTTATCACCGCATGGCCGCCATACAAATCCAAATACTTTTTTCTGTCTGCACCATATACATGAACGCCTTTAGCGCGTACAGGCGTTACATCATAAAGCGGATATACATCAAATAATGGCATATTAGTCTTGTGCTATTTCGTTAATTTTATTAAAAGATGCAACGATCCCTTGAATCAAAGATGAACTTAAACCTTGATGTTCCATTTCATTTAATCCTTCGATAGTACAGCCTTTTGGCGTGGTTACTTTGTCAATTTCTTCTTCAGGATGCGCTCCAGTTTCAATCAGTAAAGATGCTGCACCCATTGCGGTATACATCGACATTTTCATGGCTTCTTCGGCATCAAAACCCAATTGCACACCGCCTTGCGTTGTTGCGCGAATCAATCGCATCCAAAAAGCAATACCAGAAGCACAGATCACAGTAGCCGCACGCATGTGCTCCTCCTCAATTATAATACTTGTCCCCAATCCGTTAAAAATAGCTTCTGCAACAGGAAGTCTGTCTTTTCCCATTTCATTTGCGCACAAGCACGTCATCGATTTTCCAACCGATATTGCCGTGTTTGGCATTGAACGAATGATGTGTACATCTTTACCTACAACTTCCTCCATTTTGGCAATAGAATACCCTGTAATAGTTGATATTAAAACATGATTGTCGTGCAGCAATTCTTTGATTTCTGAAAGCAAATCTCCTAACTGTCTTGGTTGTACCGCCAAAATGATAATATCCGATTCTTGTACGGCTTTTTTATTGTCGTCCGTAATTTGCGTATTCGCATATTCGCTCCATGTAGCAATGCTTTCAACATTGCGACGCGTTAAATACAGTTTGGTAATGCTGTTATTTGTGATGAGTCCTCGGGCAATACTAAGTCCCAAATTTCCGGCTCCTAAAATGGCAATTTTCATGCGATTGTATTATTTAATTATTGTTTTTTAATTCGTTAAAATGTTGCTGATTTTAGGTTTAATCCTGTGGATTGTTCCCAACCAAACATTAAATTCATATTCTCTACGGCTTGTCCAGAAGCCCCTTTTAGTAAATTGTCAATGATGCTAGTTATTAGCAATTGTCCTTCGTGTTTATGCAAATGCACCAAACATCTATTGGTATTTACAACTTGTTTCAGTGCCAATTCATTTTTACTAACAATTGTAAATGGACTGTCGCTATAAAACGATTCGTAAATGGCGTAAGCATCTTCCAAACTTCCTTCAAAGGAAGTGTAAGCAGTTGCAAAAATACCACGGGTAAAATTTCCACGGATAGGCAAAAAGTGAAGTGTAGAGGCACTTCCTTGCGCTTGCGCAAGTGTTTCGCCAATTTCTCCCAAATGCTGATGCGTAAATGGCTTGTAATACGAAATGTTGTTGTTGCGCCAGCTAAAATGACTTGTAGCGGAAGGCACAGCGCCTGCGCCTGTACTTCCCGTAATGGCATTTACATGCACTTCGTTTTGCAATTTCCCTGCAGCTGCTAGCGGAACCAAAGCCAACTGAATTGCCGTAGCAAAGCAGCCCGGATTGGCAATAGCTTGCGCTGATTTAATCTGATTTGTATTTACTTCGGTCAGTCCATACACAAATGACCTGCCCATAAAGTCACGGTCTG
>JAACDD010000100.1 GCA_009937085.1 Bacteroidota bacterium | reverse complement strand
GGTATTGAAGTCACGGGAATTGTTGAAATTCTAGGCTATGACAGTCCGTATAAATTTTACAACCGCCGCAATGAGGTCATGGTTGAAATTACCTATACCAACTAAATCCAGCAAAATGCCCTTAGAAGAGAAGCTTAATGCATGGTCGCATGGTGTAGGGGTTGGCTTGGGTATCGCCGCCTTAATCCTACTACTTTTGGGCGTGGACACCGAAAACCCTTGGGGGCTGTTTAGCGTTATCACCTATGGGCTCTCCATTATACTGTTGTTTTTGGCATCTACTTGTTATCACGCCATAACATCAAGCAAGCGCAAGCACTATTTTCGGATTGCCGATCATATTGGTATTTATTTTTTGATTGCAGGTACCTATACCCCTGTGTTGCTCCTTGTCATTCGCAACGGCTTGGGCTGGACCTTGTTTTGGGTGGTATGGGGGATTGCCGCTTTTGGGCTACTTTTAAAACTCTTTTTTACGGGCAAGTTTGAACGCTTTTCCACCTTTTTATACCTTGCTATGGGCTGGCTGGCCATTATCCCCTATGGCGAACTTACCGCAGCCCTAGACCCCAAAGGACTGGCATGGCTGATGGCCGGCGGTGTAGCCTATACCGTTGGGGTGGTGTTCTATGCCGTAGAACGTATTCCCTACAACCATTTTATCTGGCATCTGTTTGTCTTGGGCGGTGCCGCCTGCCATTTTGTGATGGTGTATGGCTATGTGATTTAGGGATTTGTTTAAGGGCTTTCTGCTGCTCTTTTCCCTGTAAAATACGCTGGTGCGCATCTGTGACGCATATCTATCTTAAACGTTTGTATATTTAAGTACCCTAAAACCTACTTATGCCACACAAAACCACAGCTTTTTTTAATAGGAATTGCCACGATTATGGGGCACAGGACGCAACCCATTTTTACGGCTATCGCCTTCCGCGTTTTTTATTCTTTTTATTTTTTGAAAAGCGGCTAAAGTCCCCGCGGTCGCGGCCTTTTGAACGTCCTTTTCCAGAGCGTCCTCCAAAGGCTTGTTTCCCATCCAAATGCTGCCCTCTTTTTTGCGTAACACGCACGTTTATAGAACGTCCGTCCATGGCAAAATTTTCAAAGGCAGCTAAAACAGCATCCTTTTTGTCTGTTGATGTATTAAAATACGAGAGGTTGTCCGTTACATCCACATGGTAGATATCGCCGGAATTCATCGATAAGAAATCGTTCAAGAATGCTTTTAAGCTTTTCCAATCGTAATCGTCTCTACTGCCAATATTTATGGTGTATCGCGTATCTTTTGCTTTTGCTGACCTGCCAGAATCATCGGTGGATTGCGGGGTCATTGCATTGGATTTCTTCTGATAGTACGAATGTAATCTGGTAAACTCCACAGACATCAGGCGTTGCACCAATTCGTCTTTAGTGAAATCGGCTAAAATTTGATTTACTTCCGGGAGATAGGTTTCAATTTCAGGGTGTGCGTCAGTGGCTTTAATCTGTTGAGCCAAATACTGCAATTGCTTTGTTAGAATATCCGAAACATCTGGAAGCGATGCCGAAGAGATTTTCGCATTAATAATGCGTTCCAGTTTACGGGTTTTGGCAATCTCTCCTTTGGTCATGATAATCATGGAGGTTCCCTGACTGTTTGCACGACCTGTACGTCCACTTCGGTGCGTATAGGTTTCTATTTCATCTGGAAGTTGGTAGTGAATAACGTGGGTGATGTTATCCACGTCAATTCCTCTTGCGGCAACGTCTGTTGCCACCAATGTTTTTATTTGTTTCGCACGAAAAGACTTCATGACCATATCGCGCTGATTTTGACTTAAATCGCCATGTAAAGCACCTGCGTTATAACCATCTTCAATAAGCTTTTCGGCTACCCGCTGCGTATCCCGTTTAGTTCTACAAAATACTATGGAATAGATGTCGGGGTGTGTGTCTGAAAGGCGCTTTAGCGCACTGTAACGCTCGCGTCCCGCCACCACATAATACTCGTGCTGAATGTTGTTAGAAGCTGCGTTTTTGGTGCCTACCGTAACCTCAACAGGCTTGTGCATAAATTCCTTGGCAATGTTCGCCACTTCTTTGGGCATGGTTGCCGAGAATAACCATGTCAGTTTATCGTTTGGCGTATGGGCTAAAATATTGGTGATATCTTCTTTGAATCCCATATTAAGCATTTCATCTGCCTCATCTAATACACAATACTCAATGGCAGAGATGTCAATCATTTTTCGGCGCATCATATCTTGCATACGCCCAGGCGTAGCAACCAACACTTGTGCACCCTTTTTAACGGACTTCGCTTGATCCGAAATGCTAGCACCACCATAAATAGGAACAATGTGAAGCCCCTTTTTATGCGAAGCGTATTTGGCTAACTCTTTGCTTATTTGCAAACAAAGTTCTCGCGTTGGCGCAATCACAAGGCCTTGCGTTATTCTACTGTTGGCGTCAATGCGTTGCAGCATGGGTATACCAAAGGCGGCAGTTTTACCTGTTCCCGTTTGCGCTAAGGCAACCATATCCTTCTCTTGAGTGAGTAAAATCGGAATGGCTTGTTGTTGAATTTCGGTAGGTGTTTGAAAACCCAACGCTTCAATGGCTTCTAGAAGCATGGGCTCAATACCCAATGATGAAAAGTCTGTCATATGATTTTGCAAAAGTAGCGCAATGTTTGATACGCTAGCCGAAAAACATTTTTTAATCCATAAAATAAAAAAACACCCCCGTTTTTACTCGTGTTAAAAACCAAGGGTGCTTCATGCTATAAGGGAAAAAACTTATTCTGCCGGGTCTGGAGCTACCGCTACCATAATACCCATAGCATCGCCATAGTCACCACCCTTAACAATAAGACCATTTTCGTCAAACGTCAAATAGTGGTAAAACTTCGCCTCAAAACTTTTTCCTGAAGTTGTGCTTACGCCTGTC
>JAACDD010000099.1 GCA_009937085.1 Bacteroidota bacterium | reverse complement strand
ATAACCCATACAATTTTGGCTGGGGATATCGTGGGAACTACTGGAATCGTTGGGGGTATCAGAACCCGTATTGGGACAGGTATTCCAATAGGAATGTTTATCGCAATGCACCTATTTACAACAGGCTTAATGGTGGACGTGGCAGTAGCAGTTTATCAAGGTCCTCATCTAGAATCACAAACACTAATGGCATTTCAGTAGAAAGAACACAAACAAATTCACGAAACAGCAATTCATTAAGAAACAATATGCGCCGATCAAGTAGTACTAGACCTACTGCTACAACTCAAAATAATTCGCAGCAACGCAACTCCTCTACAACAAGGAGCCAATCAAGTAGAAATAATACTTCTAACGATAGGTCTACAAATAGCTACAATTCCGATAATTACAACAACTCTCGAAGTAGCAATAGCAACTATAGCAGAACAAGGTCTTCATCAAATCTAAACTTTAGCAGATCCGCTGCAGGAAGTAGAAGCTCAAGTAGTGGTTCATCAAGGAGTAGTTCGTCTAGAAGTCGTTCGTCAAGAAGATAAATATGAAAAAGAAAGTGTTATTTTATGGATTGCTAAGCGCAATCCTTACGGGGAGCTTTATGAATGCTCAAAACCTTAATGAAATTGTGCGGTATGGGTCAGAAAGCCTAAATGGTACAGCGCGATATCAAGCGATTGGTGGCGCCTTTGGAGCCTTGGGTGGTGACTTATCAGCACTGAGCAGTAATCCTGCTGGTTCAACCTTTTTTGCTTTTAATGATGCGGCAGCCACTGCCAGTTTTCAGAAATATGAAAACGATGCTACATTTTTTGGCAATCAAGAATATGACGAAAAAAATGCATTCAATATTGGACAGGCAGGGTTTGTATTGGTGCTAAAAAATCCATCGTCATCCAAATGGAGTAAGCTTGCGTTCGGATTCAACACCCAATTGATAAATAATTTCGAAAATCAGGTATATTTTGAAGGGGTAAACAAAAATCGCGGGTTACAATCTTACTTTTTAGCGCATGCCGCTGGTGTGCCCTATGATTTTGATTTAGACACTAATATTGATAACGAATATATTTTTCAGGGAAATAGAGGCTATGACGCACAGCAAACGTATTTGGCATTGAGAAGTATTCTTATGAATTATGATTCAAATACAAATGAATATTACGTCCCTGGCATTATTAACGATGAATATGGAGTAGAACAAACACATTTGGTTTATTCGAGTGGAGGACAACGCTTATACACCTTAAACTTAGCAGGCAAGTATAACGAAAAGCTCTCAATCGGAGTTAATCTTAATTTTTATTCCATAGATTATACTGAAACCAAAGAAACTTTTGATAGGTATCAAGATCAAGAAAATTCATTTATTAAAGAAGTGTTGTTTCAAGAGGAGCTTCGCACTTTTGGCAACGGAGTTTCTGTACAAGTCGGTGCTATTTATCAAGCCTCAAAAGCGCTTCGGCTTGGGCTAAGTTACACTTCACCTACTTTCTATGCATTAGAAGACGAACAATTACAAGCATTGAGTGTAATATCGCAAAATGACTTGGACGGGGAGGTCTTTACAGAAATCGTTAGTCCAAATGTGATAAATGTAATTGGCCCGTACAATGTTCGGACGCCATCAAAAACACAAGCAAGTGCTGCATTAATTTTTGGATCAGCTGGCTTTGTTAGTGCGGATATTGGAATGAAAAATTATGCTAACTCGAACATCAGCGACAACAATGGAACTAATTATGGTTTTTTGAATGGTCGAATAGAAAATGAATTGGACTCAAGTACGTATGTGCGAGTTGGTGCAGAAAAACGTCTTGGAGATTTCAGCTTACGTGCTGGATATTGGATGGAGCAAAGTCCATATAAAAACACTGCGCGAAAAGAAGATTTATCGGGCTATTCTCTCGGTGTTGGGGTTCGATTCGGAGCAAGTGCACTAGACTTTGCATTTACTGCTAGTGATCAAAAATATCAGCAACAAATGTACAGTCTTGGGTTAACCGATGCTGGAAGTATTGACCAACGTGCAGAGCAAATTGCATTGACTTACAGCTTTCGCTTCTAATAAAAGCTAATTTTTACGAATGTAGTATCTTTGCCCCTTATGAAGGATGCTATGAAATTTGACAAACTACTAAAAGAAACCTTGGAGGACATCAATGACGATGATCACCTAAGTGGAAATATCAATACGCCACTGCGTGACGATGCTTTTGAAATGTCAAACAATGAAAAAATTGTGCGCATTGAAAAAGATGTTACACGCATTTTAGAAACCCTAGGGATGGACCTTACAGACGATAGTCTAAGAGGCACTCCCAAACGCGTTGCCAAAATGTTTGTAAACGAACTTTTTGCTGGACTTCACCCCGACAATAAACCCAGCGCATCTACCTTTGACAACAAATACAAGTACGGAGAAATGTTGGTGGAAAAAAACATCACCCTCTACTCTACTTGTGAGCATCATTTACTTCCAATTGTTGGTAAGGCGCACGTCGCTTATATTTCTAACGGAACTGTAGTAGGCCTTTCTAAAATGAATCGTTTAGTAGACTATTTTTCCAAACGCCCACAAGTGCAAGAACGACTAACAATTCAGGTTGTTAAAGCCTTACAAGAAGTGCTAAACACTCAAGACGTTGCCTGCGTAATTGATGCCAAGCACCTTTGTGTAAATGCACGAGGTATTCGCGACATAGACAGCAGTACGGTAACTGCTGAGTTTGGCGGCGCTTTCAAAAAAGCTGAGGTCAGAAAAGAGTTTTTGGGATACCTCAACCTTGACACTTCGTTTTAACTTATGAATGACGCAACATCATCATTGCATATTTTCAATTCGCTTAGCGGAAAAAAAGAGCCATTTACACCCATTGAAGACAAGCATGTGGGCATGTATGTTTGCGGACCAACCGTATATAGCAATGTTCACTTGGGCAATTGCCGTACGTTTATCTCATTTGATTTGGTATATCGTTACCTAAAGCATTTAGGTTACTCAGTGCGCTATGTGCGCAACATTACAGATGCAGGGCACTTAGAACACGATGCGGATGAGGGTGAAGATCGCATTTCCAAAAAAGCACGCTTAGAACGTATAGAGCCCATGGAAGTAGTGCAGCGCTATACAGTGGATTTTCATCAAACCTTAGCCGCATTTAATACACTTCCGCCAAACATCGAGCCAACTGCAACTGGGCACATTATCGAGCAAATTGAAATTGTAAAAGGGATTCTTGCATCTGGGATGGCTTATGAAATCAACGGCTCTGTTTATTTTGATGTTCAAAAATATAACGAATCAAACAACTACGGCATTCTTAGTGGACGGAAATTGGAGGATATGATTCACAATACGCGCTCACTTTCAGGACAAAGCGACAAACGTTCGCCACAAGATTTTGCACTTTGGAAAAAAGCCGAGCCACAACACATTATGCGTTGGCCTTCGCCCTGGGGAGATGGTTTTCCCGGCTGGCACTTGGAATGTACTGCGATGAGTACCAAGTATTTGGGCGAGCAATTTGATATTCACGGAGGCGGTATGGATTTAAAGTTTCCGCACCACGAATGTGAAATTGCACAAGCCGAAGCACTAAATAAAAAAAGCCCTGTACATACGTGGATGCATGCCAATATGCTAACGCTCAACGGTAAAAAAATGGCAAAATCCACCGGAAATAATATTCTGCCAAACGAACTTTTTAGTGGATCAAACCCTGTACTCTCCAAGGCGTTTTCTCCAGATGTAGCGCGCTTTTTTATGCTACAGGCACACTACCGTAGTATTTTGGATTTAAGCAGCGATGCATTAGAGGCAGCCGAAAAAGGGTATAAACGCTTAATTCAAGGCATTGAATTACTTGCTGATTTGCCAATTAGTGATAAAAGTAGTGCAGATATAAACACGCATATCAGCAGCTATTTCGATGCAATGAACGACGACTTTAACAGCCCAGTACTTATTGCGCAACTGTTTGAAACGGTCAAACTTATTCATCGCGTGAAGCAAGGCGAAGACACACTTTCAAAATCCGATTTGGAAAAACTCCACAAAGCAGTGCATCATTTTGTGCTTGACGTATTGGGTTTAACATTGACTTCTAACCAAAGTGAAGATGCTTATTTGGATAAAGCACTATCGGTGCTTATCGATTTACGTGAACAAGCACGTGCCAATAAAGATTTTGCCACTGCAGATCGTATTCGCGACGAGCTTTTAGCAAAAGGCATTCAACTCAAGGATGGAAAAGACGGTACAACTTACGGTCTATCGTCATGAAAAAGGTGCTTATTTTACCTTTTGTCTTGCTTATTCGTTTCTACCAAACTGTTATATCTCCGCTACTGCCATCGTCTTGCAGGTTCCATCCCACCTGTTCTCAATACAGCGTAATCGCTTTACAAAAACACGGCCTTTGGAGAGGTACTTTGTTAGCAATCAAGCGCATAAGTAAATGCCATCCGTGGGGCGGGCATGGTGAGGATCCCGTTCCCGAGTAGGCTATTTTTACTGTATCTTTAGCACAAATAAAATTTCATGTTAGCACTCAAATTTTTGTGGGCACCCGACCCCGTAGCCATAAGTCTTGGTAGTTTTAATGTTTACTACTACAGTTTGATGTTTGTTATTGCCTTCGCATCTGGACTTTACTTGATGAAATTCATGTACAAAAAGGAAAAGATTTCGTTGGAATATTTAGATCCACTATTAATGTATATGGTGGTTGGAACACTTGTTGGCGCACGTCTTGGCGAAGTATTTTTCTATAATTGGGATTATTTTCAAAACAACTTACTCGAAATTATTTTACCTGTAAAAATCACAGAAGAAGGGTGGGAATTTGTTGGATTTAGAGGTTTGGCAAGCCACGGCGCTGTGGTAGGTATACTATCTGCCCTATATCTCTACACCAAAAAATACAAATACGCGTCTATGCTTTGGCTGTTAGACCGTGTTGCCATTACAGTTGCGTTTGGGGGTATTTTTATTCGTATTGGAAACTTTTTCAACTCTGAAATTGTTGGAAAATATACAGGGAGTAGCTTTGGCGTTGTATTTAAAAATAACGGAGAAACACTTCCGCGGCACCCCGTTCAATTATATGAATCTTTAGGGTACTTCATTGTGTTTATTATCCTCTTTTTAATTTACAAAAACACACAAAAGCGAAACCAAAAAGGTTTTTTAATTGGTGCATTTTTTAGCCTGCTATTTAGTGTACGCTTTATTGCAGAATTTGTAAAAGAAAGCCAAGGCGGTTTTGGTGAAAGTTTAGGCTACTTCTCAACAGGGCAATGGCTCAGTCTCCCGCTTATTGTTTTGGGATTAGCAGTTATGGTACTCTCGTATAAAAACAAAGCAAACGCTTAATCGTTTGCCTTCTTCTTTTTAGAAGTATCAAACATTACAGGCGTTGCAATAAACAAGGACGAGTATGTCCCTACAAGTACACCCACAATCAGCGCGAACATAAATCCACGGATCGCTTCACCGCCAAAAATAAATATCGCTAGTAGTACTACCAAGGTAGTAAGCGACGTATTGATTGTTCGGCTTAAGGTGCTGTTCAGTGCTCCATTTACGATTTTAGTACTCTCCCAAGACGTATGAAGACGTGTAAACTCACGAATACGGTCAAACACTACTACGGTATCGTTTAATGAATATCCAATTACAGTAAGGACCGCAGCAATAAATGCTTGGTTGATTTCCATACTAAACGGCATAAATGTATACGTAATCGAAAACACACCTAATACAATGAGTACATCGTGGAAAACTGCAGCAACCGCACCAAGTGAATATTGCCACTTACGGAAACGCAATAAAATATATAAGAAGACCACAATAAGCGACCCAAATACCGCCAAGAAAGAATTTTTCTTAATATCATCAGCGATTGTCGGTCCTACTTTTATGGAGGACATAATACCCACTTGCTTGTCTTCTGCACCGTTTACAAAATCATCATAAGACAAGTTTTGTGGCAGATAGGATGAGAGGCCGCTGTATAAAGCTTCTTGAATTTCGTTATCCACTTCAGTTCCTTCTACGTCAACTTTAAAGTTCGTAGTGATTTTTAGCTGATTGTCTTCACCAAAAGTTTTGGCCTCTGCGCTTCCCAAAAGGGAAACCAGTTGCGCTTGCGCCTCAGATGGATTTACTGCCTGCTCAAAACGAACCGTATAAGAACGCCCTCCTACAAAATCAACACCTTGATTTAATCCTTTTGTGAAAAGAGAGAAAACACCAATGGTGATAAGAAGACCCGAAATCACATAAGCAACCGTACGTTTTTTCAAGAAGGTAATAGATAAATTTCGGAATAGGTTTTTAGTGGCTTTGGTAGCGAATTCAAGCGAATATCCCTTGCTAATTCGGCTGTCAACAAGTAACCTGGTAACAAAAATAGCGGTACAAAGCGAAGTAGCAATACCAATGAGTAGCGTAGTGGCAAATCCTTTAATTGGACCTGTTCCAAAAATAAATAAGATAAACGCCGTTAGTCCTGTGGTGATATTCGCATCTAATATAGAAGACAAGGCATTTTTAAACCCATCTGAAACGGCTTGTTTTTGACCTTTACCTTTTGCCAATTCTTCGCGGATACGCTCAAAAATAAGTACGTTGGCGTCAACCGACATACCAATAGTAAGTACGATACCTGCAATACCAGGTAACGTAAGAACAGCACCAAGTCCAGCAAGGATACCAAAAATTAAAACGATGTTTAGGGTAAGTGCGATGTCGGCATTCAATCCGGCACGCCCATAATAGAAAATCATCCATGCCAACACCAGAAGAAGTGCAATGACAAATGAATTGATTCCGCTTTCAATAGCTTCTTGTCCTAAGGATGGTCCAACAATTTCAGATTGGATAATTTCGGCAGCTGCAGGAAGTTTACCTGCACGTAATACGTTCGCTAAGTCAATAGCTTCGTTAAGTGAAAACTGACCTGAAATTTCAGAGCGACCACCTGCAATAGCGCCTTTAGAAACACCCGGTGCTGAATATACCACATCGTCTAAAACAATGGCGATATTACTGCCCTCACGGAATGCTTTTCCTGTCATATCTTCCCATATACGCGCTCCTTTTCCATTCATTTGCATTGATACAGCAGGTGCGCCAAGTTGATCGTAGGTTTGCGATGCATCTACAATTACGCTCCCACTTAGCGGTGGTTCGTTAGTTCTATTTGCATTAACTACATATAAATCAACAATATTTGTTTGTGCATTTGGAATTCCCCATAAGAATTTAGTAAAACGCAAATCAGCAGGAAGTAATGCACGAACGTCTGAACGATTCAAGTATGCTTCCAAAACAGGTTGGTCTTTTGCGTCGACTTGCAACAGCACTGGACCACCAGCGTAGCCAGCCCCTTTTACATAATCGTAAATTGGATTTACTACAGTACTGATAGAATCTTGTTGTGCAGAAACGTCAGAAAGTAAGTCATCAATATCTGAAGTTTCTTCAGAGACCGTTTCTTTTTCGGTTGCTACAACTGTTTTAAGTAGTTCATTGGCTTGTGCCAAAAATGTACCATAAACTTGATTTGAAGCCGTTTCCCAAAATTCCAATTGCGCTGTACTTTGTAAAAGATTTTTTACACGCTCTACATCACGTGCTCCAGGAAGCTCCACCAAAATACGACCCGAATTACCTAAACGCTGAATGTTGGGTTGTGTAACGCCAAACTTATCGATACGCTTACGCAATACCTCAAAGGCCGAAACAATCGAAGCGTCAATTTTTCTACGAATAATAGGTTGTACCTCCTCATCGCTCATGTTGAAATTGATGTCATCACTCAATGTGCGATTGGCAAAAATATCAGGGCTAGCAAGTTTTTGGTCGCCTTTTAATGCGTCAAATGCTTCAAAGAAGCTTTCTACGTACGTATCGTCAGAAGATTTTTGCAATACATCTGCATCTTCCAACGCACGATTAAATAGTGGGTTACGTGAATTTTCTGCTAAACCTTTTAAAATATCTTTTACAGATACTTGCAAAATAACATTAATACCGCCTTTAAGGTCAAGCCCTTTGTTGAGTTCACGATCTTTTGCAGTGCCGTAAGACGTGTAGCCAAAAGCCGTTTCGCTAGATATGGAATCCAAGTAATTTTGTTCGGCAATGTCTACAAGCGCAAAATAGTTTGCGTCATCAGGGTTAACCGAAGCTTGTGCAAAGGTTTTTGCGTCTGACTCTATCTTTGATGTAACAAAGGTGAATGAAAGTTGGTAAAGGCTGACAAGGCCAAATAAAACGGTAAAGAGTTTGATAAGTCCGTTATTCTGCATGATATAGAATTTAGTGTCGTATATGAGACGAGCAAATATAACGTATCCGCCCTGATTAACAAATACCTAATTAAAGGAGGTAAAAATTACGAAAGAATGCCATCTAAAGCTGCGTTCATGGTGCGAACGGCAGTAGCACTTTTATCAAATGTTGCTTGTTCTTCTTCGTTAAGATTGATATCTACGATAGATTCCCAACCGTTACGACCAATGACACAAGGCACACCGATACAAATATCCTCTTGGTTGTATTCTCCTTCTAAATAAACAGAACAAGGGATAATACGCTTTTGATCGTTCAAAATACTGTCCACCAAATACGCAACCGAAGCACCCGGTGCGTACCACGCTGAAGTACCTAAAAGTTTTGTAAGGGTAGCGCCACCTACCATGGTGTCTGCAGCTACTTGTTTAAGCGCTTCCTCTTCTAATAAACTTGAAACAGGAATTCCGTTGTAAGACGCTAAACGCGTGAGTGGAATCATGGTTGTATCCCCGTGACCTCCAATAACCATTCCGTGAATGTCATTTGCGGGTTTGTCAAGTGCAAGAGATAAATAGCTTTTAAAACGAGAACTGTCAAGTGCACCTCCCATGCCTATAATACGATTTTTAGGCAATCCTGTTTTTTTCAATGCCAAATAGGTCATGGTATCCATAGGGTTGGACACCACCACAATAATGGCCTCTGGCGAGTTTGCCAAAACATTTTCCGAAACAGTTTGAACTATTCCTGCGTTAATACCAATGAGCTCCTCACGAGTCATTCCTGGCTTTCGTGGAATACCTGAGGTGATAACCACTACGTCGCTATTAGCGGTTTTGGAATAATCGTTTGTAGTCCCTACAATTTTGGTGTTAAATCCTAGCGTTGTAGCGGTTTGCATCATGTCAAGCGCTTTGCCTTCAGCAAATCCTTCTTTGATATCTAGCAATACAACTTCGCTGGCAATACGTTGCGTAGCAATCGCATCTGCACAAGTAGCACCTACATTTCCGGCGCCTACAATAGTAACTTTCATTAGTTTGATCTTTTGGTGCTGCAAAAATACGGCTTGAACGCCAATACTGAAAGGCTAAGCGTCAATATTCGCGTAAACAGCGTTCTTTTCAATAAATTCACGTCTTGGTGGCACCTCATCTCCCATAAGCATTGAGAAAACTCGGTCAGCTTCGCCGCCATTGTCAATAGTAACTTGACGCAAGGTTCTAAACTCTGGATTCATGGTAGTGTCCCAAAGTTGCTCTGCGTTCATTTCACCAAGACCTTTATAACGTTGTACGGATGAACCCTGTCCAAAGTCTTGCATCAAACGATCACGCTGATCATCGTCCCAAGCGTATTGTTTTTTGGCACCTTTCTTAACCAAATACAACGGAGGTGTTGCAATATAGATGTAGCCATTTTCAACAAGTTCTCGCATATATCTAAAACAGCATGTAAGAATACGGGTTGAAATGTGACTTCCATCAACATCGGCATCACACATAATCACAATTTTGTGATAGCGTAATTTTTCTAAGTTTAATGCTTTGGCATCCTCTTCGGTACCTATAGTTACACCAAGCGCGGTGTAGATATTTCTAATTTCTTCGTTTTCAAACACCTTGTGCTGCATGGCTTTTTCCACATTAAGGATTTTACCACGCAATGGTAAGATAGCTTGAAATTTTCGGTCACGACCTTGTTTTGCCGTACCGCCTGCTGAATCTCCCTCAACAAGGAATACCTCACATAATTTTGGATCTTGCTCTGAGCAATCGGACAGCTTTCCTGGTAATCCGCCGCCGCTCATAACCGTTTTGCGCTGTACCATTTCGCGCGCTTTGCGTGCAGCATGTCTTGCTTGAGCTGCCAAAATCACTTTTTGCACAATTATTTTGGCATCGTTCGGATGCTCTTCTAAATAGTTTTCAAGCATTTCGGAAACCGCCTGAGAAACTGCAGCGCTAACATCTCTGTTTCCTAGTTTTGTTTTGGTTTGGCCTTCAAACTGTGGCTCGGCAACTTTAACGGATATAATCGCTGTGAGTCCTTCACGAAAATCATCACCAGAAATCTCAAATTTGAGTTTGTCTAGCATTCCTGAAGAATCCGCATATTTCTTTAATGTGGATGTTAGACCACGTCTAAATCCTGAAAGGTGTGTACCGCCTTCGTGTGTATTGATATTATTGACGTAGGAGTGTAAATTCTCTGTAAATGAGGTGTTATACACCATGGCAACCTCAACAGGAATCTCATTTTTTTCCCCTTCCATTGAAATGACATCGGATGTGATAGGCTCACGATTGGCATCCAAAAAGCGAATAAATTCTTTTAATCCTTCTTCAGAATGAAAAAGCTCACCAACGGATTCGCCTTTTTCGTCTTTTTCTCTGTGATCTGTAAGCTGAATTTTGATTCCCTTATTCAAAAAAGCCAGTTCTCGCATCCGATTAGCAAGCGTTTCATAGTTGTATTCGATGGTTTGCTTGAATATAGATCGGTCTGGTAAAAAGGTTACTTCTGTACCTGCCTTGGTAGTTTCCCCAACAGTTCTAACAGGGTATTGTGCTTTACCACGTGCGTATTCTTGCTCCCAAATTTTACCATCGCGATAAACGGTTGCCTTGAGTGAATCTGAAAGTGCATTCACACACGAAACGCCTACGCCGTGTAATCCACCCGAAACTTTATAGGAGTCCTTATCAAACTTACCCCCCGCACCAATTTTTGTCATTACTACTTCAAGAGCAGAAACGCCTTCTTTTTTGTGCATGCCTACGGGAATTCCACGGCCGTTATCTTCTACGGTTACGGAATTATCTTCGTTGATTTGAACCGTAATAAGGTCGCAATGCCCGGCAAGCGCCTCATCGATGGAGTTATCTACAACTTCATAGACAAGGTGGTGCAATCCGCGCACGCCAACATCACCAATATACATGGATGGACGCATGCGCACATGTTCCATTCCTTCTAATGCCTGTATGCTATCTGCGGAATAATTTTGATTGGGTTGATCACTCATATAATCTTATTAAGAAAAAAGCTATTCTTACAAATTTAACGCAAAAGCCCCACTTTATTGATAAAAGTGAGGCTTGTTTTCTGTCAAGTTATCAACATTATGTGTGCAAAAAACGGCTATTCATAGGCGTCTACGTGTACCGCACCAATGGCTCTACCTGAAGGCTCGTTCATGTTTTGAAATGATGCGTCCCAGGCCAGTGCCGTTGGCGTACTACAAGCAATAGATGGAACAGAAGGGACCGTCAAAGCAGCAGCCTGTGAGGGGAAATGTTCCTCAAAAATGCTGCGATAATAATACTCTTCTTTTGTGCGTGGAGGTTGTACTGGAAAACGATGGCTTACTTGCTCCATTTGCGCATCACTTACAGCTTCTTCTACAACTACTTTAAGCGAATCAATCCAACTGTAACCAACGCCGTCGCTGAACTGCTCTTTTTGACGCCAAGCAACAGATGCTGGTAATTCGTCTTCAAAAGCCTTTCGCAACACCCATTTTTCCATGCGCTCTGGCGTAATCATTTTATCTTTTGGGTTGATGCGCATCGCAACATCCATAAACTCCTTGTCTAAAAATGGCACACGTCCTTCAATACCCCAAGCGGCAAGCGACTTGTTTGCACGCAAACAATCGTATTGATACAACTTCTCAAGTTTTCGAACGGTCTCTTTATGGAACTCTTCTGCACTTGGTGCTTTGTGAAAATATAAATACCCTCCAAAAACTTCATCGGCGCCTTCTCCAGAAAGCACCATTTTAATGCCCATAGATTTAATCACACGCGCAAGCAGATACATAGGCGTAGATGCGCGAACCGTGGTAATATCATAGGTTTCCAAGTGATAAATAACGTCTTTGATGGCATCAAGTCCTTCTTGAACAGTGAAGGTAACTTCGTGATGTACTGTTCCAATTCTATCTGCTACAATCTGTGCAGCTGCTAAATCGGGAGAGCCTTCTAAACCAATAGAAAACGAATGTAATTGTGGCCACCACGCTTCTTTTTTGTCATCAGCTTCAATGCGATTTTTGGCAAACTTTTTTGCCAACGCAGATGTAATAGACGAATCCAAACCCCCTGAGAGCAATACGCCATAAGGCACGTCGCTCATCAATTGACGGTGGACAGCATCTTCTAAAGCTTTCCCTAAATCTTCAATACTTGTTTCGTTGTCTTTGACATTTTCAAAATCTTCCCAGTCACGTGTATACCAACGCTGTGGCGCATCGTCTTTCTCAGTCATATAATGTCCTGGAGGAAAAACTTCAATGGTATGGCAAATACCTTCTAATGCTTTTAGCTCAGAAGCAACATAACGCGTTCCGTTTTGATCAAAACCGTAATACAACGGAATAATACCCATGTGGTCACGAGCAATGAGAAACGCTTTTGTGGAAGCATCATAAACTACAAACCCAAAAATGCCATTTAACTCATCGATAAAATCAGCTCCTTTTTCTTGGTATAGCGCCAAAATAACTTCACAGTCAGAACCTGTTTGGAATTCGTAATCTGGCGTTGTAGCGCGTAGTTCGCGGTGATTGTAAATTTCGCCATTGGCAGCCAAGACCAAGTTTTTATCTGCACTATATAATGGCTGACGGCCTGAAGTTGGATCAACGATTGCAAGACGCTCATGCGCAAATACAGCAAAATCATCGGCATGGATACCACTCCAATCTGGACCGCGGTGACGGATTTTTTTTGACATTTCAAGAAGCTGCGGGCGAAGCTCAACAGCTGGTTGCTTTATATCTAAGGCACATACAATTCCACACATGGTTTAAATTTTTATGCAAATTTGTATTTTTTATTTTTATTTTAAACTATAATTGATTGTTTTAATTTAATATTTAAACTTAATGATATAATTTAACTTAATATTTTCATTAATATTGATGATTAAATCGACATTTGGTTTAACTCCTTCTAAAACATGCTTACTTTTATGGCAATTATGAGTTCACCAATAATAAAAATTGATAATACCACCATTAGCCAGCACAAAAAGGTGGTATTGAAAGGGGTGTCGCTAGAAGTTGCCGCAGGTGCTTTTGTCTATTTTATTGGTAGAACAGGAAGCGGTAAGAGTAGTTTGATTCGTACATTATACGCTGCAATGCCGCTTGCAACTGGTGAAATTCATATTTGCGATACCACTCTTTCAAAGCTCAAAAAACGACATATTCATAAACTGAGACGGAAACTGGGTATTGTTTTTCAAGATTTTAAGCTTCTACCCGACCGAAGTGTACATCAAAATTTGGCTTTTGTACTTCGTGCCACAGGCTGGAAAAATAAAACCGAACGCAATACAAGGATTAGTGAAGTATTAACACTTGTAGGCTTGGAAGGTAAAGAGAAACGTTTCCCACAGACCTTATCCGGTGGCGAACAACAACGGCTCTCTATTGCACGGGCACTTCTCAATAATCCAAAAGTACTTTTGGCCGATGAGCCCACAGGAAACTTAGACCCCATCACCCGATGGGAAATCATGGAAGTATTACGAAACGTAAACACACAAGGAACCACCGTACTTATGGCAACCCACGATTTTAGTATTATTCAAAAATATCCCGGGAAGACGTTTAAGTGTGAAGAGGGTAAGGTAACTGAGGTACTGGTTAAGAGTTAGCTGACTCTATCAGTTTTTTCCACTGGTTTTTAATATTATCAAACGAAAGGTGTTTTACTGATTTTACGGTATTTGCTTTACATGTTTTGTACAACACGATATCTTCATGCATTCTCGTAATGGCTGATGT
>JAACDD010000098.1 GCA_009937085.1 Bacteroidota bacterium | reverse complement strand
TCGCCATACCAATGTGAGTCAATCTTAGTTTGTACACCTTTTGAATTATATTCTCTATTATTTGCTTTTACTTTTAGAGAATTATCCGCGTCTAACGCTCCATTTAATATAGAATAGTGCCCAGCGTATTGAATAGGGTCTGAAATAACCTTTGCTATTTTTTGTGAACTGCCATCAAATACAACATCATCAAGTTTATACCAATTTCTTTTAAATCCGTTGTAATATACGTTAGATACGATTTTAAATTTATCAGAAAGATTAAGCTCATGTGTTAATACATACTGTACATGTTCTGCATCCATCTTATCCTTTTCTGAACCAGAATATCTCATGTACGGACTCTTTTCAAAGTCTGTATCTGTTAAACCGAGGTATGTTTCATTTGAAATTTGATCATAATAATGAAATTTAAATTCAACGCTTTGGTGTAATTTGGCATTTTCTGAAGTGTTATATCGAACCTTAGAAGTGATTTCATTGATATCAAAACCTGTGTTCGAATTATTACCAAGGGATTTAAATCCATCAGAATTAAAATTCAAATACTCAAGCACGTATCCGAAATTTTCAAAGCTATCTCCAACCGTCGTGTGTAATTGACCCGTGTGAAAACTACCATAACTGGTAGATAATTTTCCTGAAAAAGATTCAGGTATTTCTGTGGAAACAAAATTAATTGCTCCTCCTGTTGTATAAGGTCCGTATTGAATTTGACTACTCCCTTTCAAAACTTCCACTGCTTGCATTCTAGCTACTGAGGGGAAATAATACGCAGATGATGCACTGTAAGGAGCAGGAGAAATTAAAATACCGTCCTCCATGATGACTATTTTTGAAGATCTTTCTGCAGAAGTACCTCTAATACTTATATTGGGTCGTAATCCAAACCCATCCTCTTCATAAAAATTAACTCCAGGGACTTTATTTAATACTCTATTGATGTCAGTATATGAAAACGCAGAAAGCTCCTCGCTCGATAGGTAGTAAGCAGCACCTGTTCTGTTTTTTGCAACAAATTTGTTGCCCAAAATAGTATTGCCTTTTATAATTACTTCGTCAAGCGAATAAATTGAATCTTTAACAATTTCGGGGTGTTGCTGCGCTTTTAAACTAAAACTCAACAACATTATAAGTAGTATGAAGAATCCTTTCATTGGGTTGTTTTTATTTAGATTGATTATAATTAGTGCAAATGTATTACCAAAAAACTTAACTGCAAACTTTATTTGGATTTATTTTAAATAAGAAATTAACATACCTGTAAAGAGGTGTTATAAGCAGACTCAAAATGAAGCATATTTGCCGAAAAATTGGCTTTTTGAGCGGTTAAAAAGGAGAGTAATTTTTCTGTAGGAACGTTGCCTGTAAGTGCATCTTTTGCCATTGGGCATCCACCCAAACCACGAATAGCGCTGTCAAAAGCGCGACAACCGCCCACATAAGCAGCTTGAATTTTTTCGGTCGCCTCGTTGGGTTTGGCGTGCAAATGTGCGCCAAAAAAGATATTCGGATGCACCGAAAGTAAGTGCTCAAAAAGGGACGTAATCGTTTGGGGTTGTGCTACGCCAACCGTATCGGAAAGTGAAATACGCCGAATACCCATCTGTGACAATCGCGCTACCCACTCCCCTACAAGCTCAGGGCTCCATGGATCGCCATAGGGATTGCCAAATCCCATGGACAAATACACAACCAGCTCCTTACCTAACTGCTGTACGCGATTGGCAATTTTGTCCAATACTTGTGTGGATTCTTCAATGGTTTTATTGGTGTTTCGTACCTGAAAATTTTCTGAAATCGAAAACGGATATCCCAAATAATCAATCTGTGGATATAATAAGGCATCTTCTGCACCACGAGCGTTTGCAACTATGGCAAGCAGCTTCGTTTTCGTGTCACTTAAATCTAACTGCTGAATAATTTCGTGCGTATCGCGCATTTGCGGAACAGCCTTGTGCGACACAAAGCTGCCAAAATCCAATATATCGTAACCTACTCGCAATAAGGATTGCAAATAGTTTACCTTTATATTCGTAGGAATAAAGGGTTTAATGCCTTGCATGGCATCTCGTGGACATTCGGTAAGAAAAACACGTGACATGCTTCAAAAATAACAAATCCTTTTAGCTTAAGTATTAGCGTTTTAGCTTAAATTTGTAGGCGAAAAATTGCTTATGATAACTGCTACTACTATTAATCAAGATTTATCGCCGTTAAAGGCAAAGCTTCTTGAGCATCCACTCTACACCAAACTGAATTCTATTGAAGCCATTCAGGTATTTATGACCTATCACGCCTTTGCGGTTTGGGATTTTATGTCACTTGTAAAATCATTACAACAAAAACTCACTTGTACAGAACTTCCATGGGTTCCGGTAGGTAGTCCTGGATCTCGCCGATTAATTAATGAAATTGTTTGGGGAGAAGAAAGTGATGTGGATACGCAAGGAAAGCCTGCTAGCCACTATGAGTTGTACCTGCAAGCAATGGAAGAAATTGGCGCGGATACTACTCCTATTGTGGATTTGGTAACAGCGATACAAAACGGAGCTTCGTGGGAAGATGCCTTAAGTGAAGCGCATATACCAGAAGAAATTAAAAACTTCGTGCGTTTTTCACTCACTACCGCTACGAGCGCTCCAGCGCATATCGTTGGAGGTGTTTTTACATATGGTAGAGAAGATTTAATTCCGGATTTATTTATAGCCATTGTGCGTGGTCTTGCCAATCAACAAAAAGGAAGTGTAGATACCTTACTTTACTATTTGGAACGTCACATTGAATTGGACGGAGAGGAGCACGGACCCATGGCCTTACAAATGATGCAAGAATTGTGCGGTGATAGTACTGAAAACTGGGACGAAGCCACTGATTTTGCACAACGAGCACTTGAGCATAGAATTCGTTTGTGGGACTTTATAGCGGCGCAGGTATAACGTCTTTTCACATTTTATTTATATTAGCATGATTAACCTATTTGTCATGAAACAACTTATCATACTAATTGGCGCATTTTTAATGTCATGCGCAGCCACTCAAAAAACTGTAGAGTTTACACCAACCACCTTTGCCAACACCATCACAGCAGAGGAGCTAAAAGAACATTTATACATCTATGCTTCGGATGCGTTTATGGGAAGAGAAACCGGAACTGAAGGGGAAACTATTGCCATAAATTACCTTAAAGGGGAATACGAATCGCTTGGCGTAAAAGGCGGAATGCCAAACGGCGATTACTTTATGCCTATGTCCCTTAATATTTCCCGGGAAAGCCGCACTATTGATTGCAATAATGTATTGGCCTTTATTGAAGGAAGTGAAAAACCTGATGAAGTACTGGTGATTACAGCACACTTAGATCACATTGGTGTAGAGAATGGACAAATCAATAACGGTGCAGACGATGATGGCTCTGGAAATGTTGCTATTTTGGAAATTGCTGAGGCCTTTAAAGAGGCCGTTACGCAAGGGCACAGACCTAAACGATCTATCTTGTTTTTACATGTTACTGGAGAAGAGAAAGGACTTTTAGGCTCAAAGTACTACACAGATAACCCTGTTTATCCTTTAGAAAATACGGTAGCAAACCTCAACATTGATATGATTGGACGCATTGATAATCTTCACGAGGACAATCCTAATTATATGTATTTGATTGGTTCTGATATTCTTTCGCAAGATTTGCACGATGTCTCTGAAGCGATGAATCAAACGTATGTCAACTTAGATTTAGATTACCGTTATAACGACCCAACAACAAAGGTTTTTGAGCGTGGACGCTTTCGACAAAACAATTACTACTATCGATCTGACCACTATAATTTTGCCAAAAACGATGTGCCGGTTATTTTTTATTTTAACGGCACTCACGCCGACTACCACGCACCAACCGACACCGTTGAAAAAATTGAATACGAATTGTTAGAAAAGCGAGCACGACTTATTTTTTATACCGCTTGGGAAATTGTCAATCGCGACGGTCGTTTACAACTTAGAGAATAATTATTCTTTATCTGCTAGCACTGCTATAGGTGCACCTTCTTCTGCTAGCCATGAAACCATAAAAATAAGGTCCTCGTCGCCT
>JAACDD010000097.1 GCA_009937085.1 Bacteroidota bacterium | reverse complement strand
GATACGGGTAAGCCCTCATCATCTCCTGGCTTCACAGGTTCTGTACGAAGTGGTACTTCTCCAAAACAGCGAACCAAATTAAAATAGTGTAAGGCTCTTAAAAACTTTGCTTCGCCAACAATACGATTTCTTAAGGCAAGATCCATATCAATGTTTGGAACGTTTGCGATGACATTATTGGCGTCTCTAATACCAATGTATATATCACGCCACATGGGTGTTAAATTCGCATGCGTATTGGTTATGGTTCCAGTTTTAAAATCCTTAAATAAAAAGGTAGAATTCCCTTGATCGGAAGAAGCAAAAAGTGCGGATAAGAAAACTTGTTTGTAGTATCCATTTCCGCTTTTCAATCTTGCGTAAGCACCGCTAAGTGCTGCAAGTGCATCTACATCGGTTTTATAAAAATATTCTGTACCCACCTGAGTAAAAGGTTCTTCTTCTAGCGTTGTATCGCAAGAAAAAAACATAGTGGCAATAACAATCAACATTAAGCCTATGAAGTTGCTCTTTTTAAATAATAATTTCTTCATAACATTAGTATATAAATTTTAGACCTAGAGAATATGTTTTTGTCCCTGGATAGGTACCAAAATCCACTCCCCGCCTTTGCGGGTTTTTGGTATATGTTTTTACTTCAGGATCATAGCCTGGGTAATCTGTCCAAGTAACTATGTTTTGCCCAGTAGCATACACCCTAAAACTTTTTTGGTTGGGTAAATTAAAGGAGTAGCCAACATTGATGTTCTTTAATCTAAAGAACGAGCCATCAAAAATTTGCCTGTCAGAAACCAACGCCCTTGGTCCATTGTTGATAATAGCACCCGGATGAATGGCGTTTTCCAAATTTCCAACACTTGGATCGTAAGTAACAACGCCATCAGCAACAGTTAATGGAGCTTTCCATGAATTAGCATAAGACGACGTTAAGACATTCGTTGTTTTTTGAAGTCCACTGAGCTGCCACGAATCCACCCAAAATAAATCACCCCCTTTTTGACCTGTGAAAAGAATGCTCAAATCCCAGTTTTTGTAACTGAAATTGTTCCCAATAGAAAACGTATAATCAGGGTTAGGATCCCCAATTTTAACATAGTCGTCAAAGTTTATTTGCTGTATAGCTGAAGGATTTCCATTAGCATCCAAATCAATTGTATTGTTGATGTATTTGATTTCTCCAGGTGCTGCACCCTCCATTCCACTTGCAATGGCTTCATCCCAGTTGGCGTAAATCCCATCTGTTTGCGCACCCCAGAAAACACCTAATGGCTGTCCTACTTTAAAAAGAATTGGTTTTGCCTGAGAAAAACCTACTGAAGGACCCAGTTGACTTTCAAGGCTGGAGTTAAGAGATAATAACTTATTTCGGTTAAAACTTAAATTAGCTAAAATGCCCCAACTAAAATCACTTGAATCAATTAGGTTGGCATTTAGACCAAATTCAAGTCCTTTATTTTCTACGCTCCCAAAATTATCAACACGGCTTGTATAGCCGTTTGAGACAGGTAATTGTACGTTTTGTAACAGATCTTTTGTACGCTTATTGTAGGCGTCGATTGTTAAATTCAACTTAGACTCAAAAAATCCAATATCTAAGCCAATATTTAATTGGTCTGTTTTCTCCCAAGTCAAATCATCATTAGCAAGATTTGACTCAAAGTAGCCCGTTACCAACTCATTATCAAAATTATAGCGTATTGGGGAAAGCAATGCGAGCGACTGATAAGGAGAAATAGGATTACTTCCTGTTTTTCCAAAAGAAACCCGCAGTTTGAGTTGGGATATGGCATCTATGTTTTTAATGAAATCCTCTTCGGAAATTGCCCAAGAAAGTGCCAAAGAGGGAAACACAGCACTCTTATTATTACTGGCAAATTTTGACGAGGCATCAATCCGAGCGTTAACATCTGCATAGTATTTTCGCTTGTAATTATACCCCAATCTAAATAGTGCTGAATTTAATCCAATCTCTCTAAATTGAGTGTTGGGAACAAAAATTTCAGTTGCCGAAGAAAAATTATAATATGATGTGATATCACTTCCATAGCCAATACCTTTGTTGAAAAGGGAACGAATCATAGTCTTTTCATGTGTCGTTAAAAGAATGGCATCTATTCTATGTGCCCCAAACCTATTGCGATAGCGTAAATTAGCTTCAGCGTAAATTTTATTGTTTTCAAGAAATGCCTGTGATGCTTCGCCATTATTTCTTCGCCCCCTTGTCGTGGTGGTAGGGTAATAGTTATCTCGTGTACTTTTTCGGTAGTCGTAAGATGCCTTAACAGTTGCTGTCAGTTTTGGTGCTAATTTACCAACGATAGAAAACACTTGTCTAACAGACACCGATTTCTTAAGATCTATAACATCTTTTGCCAAAGTATATGGGTTTGAAACGATATTTCCTTCGTTTAAAGCGGCATAAATATCATCTTCCTCACCTGGGCTAAGCAGTGAGAATATGGGTTGAAATTGCAAGGTTTGTGACACAACACCTCTTTGCGCAAAAATCTCACCATTACCAACAGAGGCCGCATTCCCTTTAGTGTAAGAGATGTTTGTTTTTGAAAAGAAATCAATTTTATTGTCGAATGCCTTCCTTTTAGCATTCATATTATAGGTTAGCCTTTTGTTGTTAGAATTAACAATTACTCCTTGCTGATCTAAAAATCCAAGACTTATGGATAAATTTCTTTTAAAATTACCTCCTCTATAATTTAGGTTGTATGCATTGGTGTAAGCCAATCTGTATGTTACATCCTGCCAATTAATATTAACACCACTGCTTTGAGGATATGGTGTTTGCAAGTCAGCTAGTTCTGGATAATTATCTAATGTGATATCTTGAGTTCCATCAAATGGACCACCCGTCCTATTTGGATTTGTGATTTCTTTGTAGAGTTGATTTATGAATCGTTGATTCATATAATTTTCAAAACCGGGTCCGTCAAGAACATCAATATTTTTTATCACTTGGGAAATAGAAGTGTCAACGTTTATTGTAAGTCTATCTACCCCTTCTGCCCTATCGGCAGTTTTAGTGGTAATCACAACTACACCATTTGCGCCACGGGCACCATAAAGTGATGTTGCAGCTGCATCTTTTAAAATTTCAATTTTTTCAATATCGTTAGGGTTCAAAAACCCTAAGGAATTTTGTTGTTGACCGGCGCCATTATTTCCTTGCGCATCAGAAATTGTTCCAACTGGAATTCCGTCTAATACGTAAAGCGGCTGAGTCCCGCCCAGCATAGAGTTTACACCTCGTATGGAAACGCCAATCCCTCCGCCTGGCTCTGAACTTTCACTAATAACTACACCTGCCGCCTGTCCTTGCAATAAGCTTTCAATAGAATTAGATCTATTTTTTTCTAATTCGGTCGCGCCAATTTGCGTAATTGCGCCTGAAAGGTCTTTTTTACTTACATCAAAGTAACCAACACTAACTTGAACTTCATTTAGTTGATTTAACTCGGGTTGCATGCGTACTGACACTGGAGAATTCAATACGAGTAATTCTTGACTTTTCAATCCTACAAATGAAAAAACAAGGGTGTCACCAACACGAACATTTAATTCAAAATTTCCATCAAAATCGGAAATAGTTCCAATGCTGGTGTTTTTTTTAATAATTGTAGCGCCTGGCAACGGTTCGTTGGTGTCATCGTCTAAAACGTTACCTGTAATTAACATTTGCTGCCCCAAAGCAAAAACAGGAAAAACGAAAAATAAAAATCGGAGTAGTTTCATATCGTTTACAATAAGAGGAATATTCATCTTCTGATTGTTTAAAATTTATTCATTTATGTTGAATTTATATTCTATGCAGAAGGGTCAACGTCCGCCTGACATAAACTCTTTGGGAGTTTTTCCGTAAAATTTCTTAAACAGAGTACTGAAATATCTCGGGTCGTTATATCCAGATTCGTAGGCAACATCACTAATTCGGATTCCCATATTGTTTTTTAGTAGCTGTGCGGCATAATTCATTTTGATTTGGGTAACAAAATCATTGGGTGACATGCCTGTTAACCCTTTTAATTTTCGGAATAAATTAGACCTACTTAAACCTGTTTCATCGGATAAATTATCAATAGAAAACTTTTGGTTTGTTAGGTTGTCTTCAATAATTTTCACCACTTTTGAAAGGAAGTGTCCATCTGGAGATTTGACTGCATCTTTAAGCTGTTGCTTTTCTCCGACGACTTGTTTCAATAATGCCCTAGAGTTAATGAGATTTAGTGCCATCGCATTCAATAATTTCATATTGAATGGCTTTTCCAAATACCCGTCTGCTCCAATTTCAATTCCTTCAACTTTATCGTCAACCTCACCCAAAGCAGATACAATAATCACAGGAATGTGACTGGTCTGAAAATTTGATTTTATCAGGCGACACATTTCTTTACCATCCATTTTTGGCATCATCACATCTGTAATAATTAAATCTGGATTTTTTGACAATGCAATCAAAAGCCCTTCTTTACCATTTTCTGCTGTAATGACTTTATATTTTGATGCTAACTCGTCCTTGATGGAATTGCGCAAATCTGCGTTATCCTCGACAAGTAAGATTAGCTTTTCCTCATTGTTATTGTCAAAAACTGAAGTGTCAAAATCATCATTTATGCCCATAGCAAAATCATCTGTGGCGAAATGCTCACTCCCTATTCTAAGAATAACAGAAAATTTGGATCCAATGTTTTCCTTACTAACCAACTTGATTTCACCTCCATGTAGCTCAATGATTTTTTTTGAGATCATTAAACCAATTCCTGAACCTGAAATTCCTTTATTATTAACATTCGTTCCTCGTGTAAATCTGGAAAAAATCAACTGTTGTTCTTTAGCAGGAATGCCATAACCATAATCTATAAAATCAATCGTTATTTTATCATTTCCGCTCGTTGCATTGATTTGAATTTTCCCTCCGTCTGGGCTATACTTTATTGCATTTGAAATCAAATTATAAAAAATACGAGTGATCATTTTTTCATCAACCCATACACTTATGTTAGCTATCGATACAGCAATATCTATTGATTTCTCGTTCAAAAGCGGCTGCACCTCTTGTACAATTCTGTCGACAACTGTTTTCAATTTAATCTGTCGGACTTCCAATTTTAGCATATTGCGTTCTGCTTTTTGAAAGTCTAATAGTTGAGTAACATACTCGTTTAAATTCTGTGCATTCTTCTGAATTAGATCGATGTTTTTTTCAAAGTTCTTCTTGCTTGTTGAAAGCTGTGAAGCCAATAATTGAATAAGCGAAACAGGTGTTCGAATGTCATGAGCAACTTCTGTGAAAAATTTTATTTTATTTTCATTAAATTTTTGCTTCTCCTTCGTTATGCTGGCGTTGATAAATAAAATTGAAATTAAAAAACCGATAGTTATATATCCCAAAATTGCCCAGTTACTTAGCCAAAAAGGGTTGCCTATTACAAAGCGTATGTCTAACGATTTTGTGGTAATATTCCCTGCTTCATTTATGGCTTTTCCTTGTAGTGTATATTTCCCTGGCTCTAGTTTTGGATAGCTAATATTTTTTGGGTTTTTCGAACTCTTAGGCACTTCGTCATAGCCTTGCAATTGCCACTGATAGGTATGTACTTTTGATCCGTGATATGTGGGGACCTCAAAGTCAAAGCTTATCGAATTTTGATTGTATTCTAGATTAATTTCTTGTAAAAAATTAATATTATTTTCTTCAATGACTTCACCTGCCTCAAGTCCATTGACTCGAAAATTCGTGATGTAAATGTTCGAAATATCTAATTCTTCAGGGAATTCTTCTTGATTAAAAATTACAGCTCCCAAGGGACCACCAAATGCAAGACTCCCATCATCAGATTTTGCCGTAGCACCAAATCCAAATGTTGATATTAATAGGCCTTCATCAACATCATATTTTCTAAACTCGTCTGTAATCGTATTGTATTTCCACAGCCCGTTATAGGTACTCAGCCACAAGTGTTCATTGTTGTCTTTTTGAATTGAATAAATCGTTCCAAGGGAGTAATCAATTGATTTTTGAATTGTACTCAGCTGTTGGCTAACCAAATCAAACGTTAACAAACCCCGCTTGTTTCCAATCCATATACAGCGGTTTATTTCGTCATAAAACAACGCGTGTAACTGATTGAGCTCCCTTAATTGATTTCCGTCAATTCGTTTAATGGTTTGTGTCTCTTTATTAATTTCATAGAAACCGTTTGGCGATCCCACATAAATTGTGTTTTTTTTCCCTTTAATAATAGTCCTTGCATTTCCAGTTACATAGTTTTTGACTAAAACACCCTTTTCAAAGTGCTTTACTGGACCGTCAAATCCGCCAATCCACAATTCATCGCCATCTACGTAAGTTGTGAAAACCATCCTTGATTTCTTTTGGTTTTCCTGTAATCGGAGTCGTTCAACTTTTCCAGTTGCAGGATCAAAAAGAACCATTCCTTCTCCATACACACTCAGCAACAAACGTGAGCCATAGGGGTTAATCGTTAAAACGGCGCGCTTGGATAGCAATGGGTGGGAATTGTAGTTTATCCATTTCCCGTTTGGAAGAAGCACACTGACTCCATTTTCAGTTCCAAACCAAGTGCGCTTTCCTTTACCAAAATAAATTGAACGAATGTTATTATTCGAAATGCTATTTTGAGCATATGGTACATAATTGATATGCGTAAATGGATTGCCGTTCGGATAAATTAAATCAATGCCCAACTCGCGTAGACCAAGCCAATACACATTGGTTTCATCAACAAAAATTTCGTAAATGCTGTTTTGACGTAACGATTCTAGTTTGTCAGGGTCATGTATTACATTATTTACAACCTCAAAGTCCTGGCTAACAACAAATAAACCAGTACCCTCAACAGCTATCAAAGTTTGGTTGAATTTGTCAAAAGTGATAGATCGAATCGTCTGAACATTGGATTTTATATCTGGCAGATTTAGCTTTTTAACCTTATCATTTGAGATTACGAATACGCCTTTTTGATATGTACCAGCCCAAATTTGATTATTAAAGTCAATTGCAAAATCTAAAATCTCAATGCCTTTTAATAGTGTTTTATGATATGTAAGTTCTTTATGTTCTTCATCTAAGTTATATACATTGATTCCTTTGGTAGAAGCAACATAGACTTTTTTTTCTTTGACTAAAATCTTTCTGTTGAATAAGCTTTGCACATGCAGAACCTTACTTCTTTTCTTTGTCTTAAGATTAAAAAGCAACATTCCCTCCTGCAGTCCAATCAACAGTGTTTCATCATCGATCGCAGTAAAGCACAAAACAGGAGATTTTTCAATTCGCCTAAGAAGGCTTAACTGATCGCGTTTGTAATCGTACTCTAAAATATTACCATTTGAGGCAAGAGCAAGAAAGCCATAAGCAGTTGAAAGCAAATCAACGATTCCCTTATTGGATGAGGAGGTATCATACGCCTTAAATTCAGTCCCAGAATACCTACTAAGCCCTTGTGAAGTTCCAATCCATACATACCCTAAGCTGTCTTTTGAAAGCACACGAACAGCGCCACTTTCGACGCCTTCGTATGCACCGAGATGTGTAATTTGTTGAGAAAGTAAAAGGCTTGGAATAAATACAAGAAAATTAAACCAAAACCTGAAAAACCACTGTGTCATTTTTATTCTTCCTTGCTTAATTTACAATTTTTAATGGCATTTTATGCATTTCGAATAAAAAACTTTGTCAATCTACATGATCTTTTGATTTATTTGCGCGAATAACTTGACGCAGCCACCAGTCTCTATCAGGGTTGTATTTATATTTCTTTTTTAATTCTTCAGCTATGTTTCTAAGCCTGTTTTCAGTGTCTTTGTGTTTTGGGGAATTGATAAGATTCACCATTTCACCTGGATCCTTTTTAAGGTCGTATAATTCGTCTATATCATTTTTGATAAAATTGTCAATGAGTTTATATTCATCAGTCCGTACCGCAATTTGATTTGGACCTGCATAAGGCCAATATGTATCAAGATAGTACTCAAATAAAATAGCCTCTCGCCAGTCTTTTTCTTTTTTACCTTCTAATAGCCTAAGCATGGATTCCCCTTGCATATAAGCTGGAATTTGAACGTTTGCAAAGTCTAAAATTGTTGGCGCAAGGTCAATATTAAGACACTGCTCGCTGATTTTAGTCCCCGCCTTAATGCGCTCTGGATATCTTATAATCATTGGAACACGCATGGAGCTTTCATAAGCTAATCGCTTATCTAAAAAAGTGTGCTCGCCCATAAAATAGCCGTTATCACTGCTGTAAATAATCACCGTGTTTTCCAATTCGCCCATTTTTTCTAAGGTCTCTAGCACTTTCCCGAGCGATTCATCAATGGCAAGTAGACATCGTAACAATTGCATGTTGCGATCGTAGTTAATGGGCCAGTCTTTTTCGGGTAAAGCATCAGGGATAGGAAGGTGTTTTTTCCACTCAAAACCAAATGTTTTCTTCCGTTGCCACAACGGTTTTCCTTTAAAGGTTTCTTTGTGTGTGTCGTAAGGAGGCGTTGGAAGTTCAAAATCCGTATAAAAATCTTCGTGCCTTGGTGCTGGTAAGTGCGGTTGATGTACTGCCTTGTGCCAAAGATTTAAACTAAAGGGTTTGTCAAGATCACGATCTTCTTCTAACCATGCAATGGCTTTATCCGTAAGAATATCTGTCATATACCCTTCCATTTGATATTCCTCCCCATTATCGTTGACCGTAGGGTTAAAATATTTTCCCTGTCCAATAAAGCTAAACCAGTAATCAAACCCAGGGCGAATGTGCTTTTTACCCTTAAAATGTGCCATATGTATTTTCCCAACATGAGCAGTCTGATATCCTGCCTCTTGCAAATGAGAATTATAAGGGGCGAACTTGTCCCAGTTGGGGTCTACAGAACGGTTATTTTGATTAACTCCGTGAATATGTGGATAGGTTCCCGTCAAAAAACTTGCGCGTGAAGGAGAACATATTGATTGAGTTACAAAAAAATTCTCCATGACTGCCCCTTCTTCAGAAAGCCGATCCATATTGGGTGTTTTGAGAAATGGATAACGATTGCTGAAACCTACTGCATCAAATGGTTGGTCATCAACTAAAACAAATAAAAAGTTTGGTCTTTTCTGTACTTCTCTTTTAGTTTCTGTTTGGGCATTAACCGTTAAAGCAGCTAAAAAAAAAGCAAACAACAATAACTTAACTAAATCCTTCAAATTGGTTTGTTTAAAAAACAAAATAGCTGATATTTAAAGTAAAACATGTTTTTTAATTGGTCATTTTACTCAAGATAGTGTTCATGAAATAGTATGGAAGTAGATTTTAAAAACAAATAGTAAAGCTATCATATGCTTGTATCCCGGTTTATTACAGTATTTTTTACTGAGACATTTTCTTAAATTTATAATGAATCAAGATTTTTACTGGGCTGTAAGTAGAAAATAAAACGGGTAACCTTACTCTTCGCGTAATCTATCCCCTTCTTTTACAAGAATGATAGATGCCTTTGCGCCTGTGGAAAGATTCCAATTGTAAATAGCGAGAGGCGCTCCAAGGTCGTCATACATACGAAGTTCAGCCGTATTTGGATATAGCCTACCTTGATTAAGTGCAAGAAATTCAATTTTATTAAACCCTTCTTTCAAAGGAAGGTTAAGTGTGAAAAACTGGTTTTTGAGCATTAGCTTTGAAATCACTTCTTCATCATTCACAAGGACACGAACATAATCACCGTCTTCTTGACCAAAGTCCCGAAGAAGAATTTGTGCATTTTTTGAGAATGTTATTTTATCGCCTAAATACACATCGCCCAAATACGTGTCTTTTGAAACAGAGCCTTCTCTTTTAAGTTTTGCTAAATACCTTTTTCCTGGATCAATAAACGTTTCATTATTATCCATCATGGAAGGACTGTCTTCTTTAGACTTATCTAAAAAAGAGAAATCCTCTACTTTTTCTTCAGGGATTAACAGGCCGTAATTTGGTGTTGGCGCAGTGGGAAATGGTAAGTCAGTACCACCTCCTTGCTCTTGCGCAAAAAGAAAACTTCCAAAGAAAAGTGTCGCAATTCCTACTTTTTTAATCGAAGGATAACTGCTTCCGCTACCAAACATATTCCAGAATTAACTAATATTAATGCAAATGTACCGACCAAAAACCATGCCTCACCGCTACTTTTGGCAATAATGGCTTCGCCGAGTACACTAAGTCCCGCGCCAATAAGCACCAAACCGCCAACGGAATAGGCCCACCAACGCAAACTATTTCGAAAAGTATTTTTTTGCTTTTCCATAAGACAAGACTGCCAATACAGCCACAAATGCGATTGAATAATACACAAAATTTGGCGTAATCACTTTGTCACCACTTGCGTAGGAATGCAATCCTGTTAGGTAAAAATTCACCCCAAAATAGGTCATCATAATACTTGCAAACGCTACCACAGAAGCCAAGCTGTAAATCCACTTCCCACGAAGTCCAGGAACCAAGCGCATATGCAGCACAAAGGCATAAATCAATATACTTATAAGCGCCCAGGTTTCTTTTGGATCCCAGCCCCAATAGCGTCCCCAACTTTCATTCGCCCATTGTCCACCCAAAAAGTTTCCAATAGTAAGCATAATCAGTCCAACAGTAATCGATAATTCATTAACCACAGTTAGCTCTGCTATGTGTAAACGCATTTTTCCAGCAGATTTTTTTGTGGTAATAAGCATCAAAAGCAATGAAATGACACCTAAAATCATACCTAACGCAAAAGGCCCATAGCTCCCAACAATAACCGCCACGTGGATCATAAGCCAATAGCTATCTAAAACAGGAACAAGATTTGCAATTTCTGGGTCCATCCAATTCCAATGCGCAATCATTAAAACCATAGAAGCTACAAAAGCCGTAGCAGCAATGGTAAGATTCGATTTTCTACCAAAAGCAAGTCCCATTCCCATAGTTGCCCAAGCCACATAAATCATGGACTCGTAGGCATCACTCCAAGGCGCATGCCCAGAAATATACCAGCGTGCAGCCAACCCTGCCGTATGCAACACAAAGAGAAGTGCAATGATGCCAACAAAGGCGTAAACCACAGCTCGAAGTACACGAACGTCATAAAGCATTTGCGCAATAAGGATAAAAAACAACAGTGTCCCCGCATACATATACCAACTGAACAAACGCTTAAAAATATCGTACTCATTGTATAATATTTCGGCTTCAATTTGTTTTTGTGAAGGCATGACGGCTGCACCATACTTCTGCTGATAGCCTTTTAGGCTTTCAAGCAATTGGTCTGCTTGTGTGTAATCTTGTGTAGCTTTCCCTTGTCTTAGCGAAGAAAAATAGAGTGGAATAACATTATTTACGTAAAGCGAGTCCACTCCTTGAAGTTTAGTTTCGGCAACTTCTGGCAATGAAATCCAACGGTTATTTACATCGTTTGGCACAGGGAAAATGCGTACTATTTTTCCTTCTAAAGCAGAAAAAAGAAGGTTTACTTTTCGGTCTGTATCAATAAAATCTTTTTGAAATTGATTTGGAGTCGCGGACTTATACGCACCTTCCAACATAGGAGCTAACTTATAGTTTCCAGCGGCATCAAAAAAGTTAGCAAATGCAGCATATTTTGCTTTTTTATCCACACCAATTAAGGAACGTAAGCTGTCGTTTCCACGTTTTAAATACACAAAAGGTACTTGATACCACAACAGTGGATTTTGTGTCATGGAAAGCAAAACTTGATTTGCGTCCAATGTTTTGTAGTGATCTGATTTACTCACTTTTCGCACCAATTCTGAAGCAAAAGTATTGGCGGGTTTCATACGCCCCCCTGTATCTTGGATAATAAGTGCACCAAATTTTGCCGCTTGTTGTGCATCAATGGCATCGACTTGCAATACAGAGTCAGCAGAAAACGTGGGGAGATCGTGGTCGTGGTTTTGCGCTGTAGCAGCACCAAAACTTAAAATAAAAAATAAGCTTAATGCGGCTTTCTTAAGACGTATATCTTCTAACATTTTAGCCAACTTCTTAAAGCGTGTTTTTCCAAAAAACAGCAGCCCCATCAATCCGAGATAAAGTAAAAAATAACCCGCATAGGTAACGCCAGTTCCCAAAGCATCGTGATTTACAGACAATACCGTACCCTTCTCATCTGGGTCAAAAGAAGCTTGAAAAAATCGGTATCCCTTATGCTTAAGTATATGATTCATATAAATATCGTGGTCAAACGTTGGGTCGTCTAGAACAGTAACTTTACTCATAAAACTGCTATAACTTTTTTCTGTCCCTGGGTATTTTTCTGCAATAAAATCGTTTAGACGTAATGAAAAAGGTAAATCGTATTCCTTAGAACCGTATTTAACCCAAAAGTCCAGTCCACCAACCGTCATTCGAACAGGTGCATTGGCAACGCCTTTTGCGCCCAGTACGCTTAGTTGCTGTTGTTCGCCATTCGCCTCAATTAAAACTGTTAAGGCATCTTGAGGGGCGTTTTCGGCATCTTCGGCGCGAATAATTTCATACGTGCCTTGTATAGCTGGGTCTGGAAAAACAAACTGCATTCCTGCGGTGTTGTACAGCGAGCGTAGTTGTAAGGGTTGATCCGTGTTTGGACTCAAGATTCCTTGCTTTTGATCAGCCATGCGTAAAAATGAGCCTTCAAAAGCAGAGTTAATCGTATAACTATCGTTTTCGAGTGTGATGTTAATTGCGCCCTCAGTAAAAGAATTAAACGCAAATAAAATATTATGAATACTGGCCACTTCCCCCATTTTAAGATAGTGGTCGTGGCGGTTGCCGTCGCCAGCTTCAACAATCTTTAGGTAAACATCCCCATTTGGATCTTCGACTAAGCCTTCTTCAGCGCCTTTGATAAAATCTACATAACTAATAGAAAAAGGGGTATTGTCAAAATCACTACTCCAAACAAAATTATTGTTTGCGGCTTCGGAAAATAACACATCGTTTTCGAGTAATTTTCGTCGTGGCTCACCATCAATTTCCCCATCAATAAATATCGATAAATATGTTTTTTCTGTAAGAAAAGCGTTTGTGCTTTCCCCCTCACGAATGGGCATTACCCCTTCATAACCAATGTAACGCGTTATCCCCGCGCCAATAATGATTAAAATCCATGACAAGTGAAGTAAAAGTAGTGGCCATTTTTCCCAACGCAGTAGGCGGTATCTTTTGATGTTCCCCAAAAAATTTACCACAAAAAACAACATCATTACTTCAAACCACCAAGCACTGTAAATCCAAATGCGTGCTGTTGCCGTATCATGAGCGCTTTCTACAAAAGTACCAACGCCCATAGCCACCGAAAACAGGATAAAAAGCACGGCAGTTAAGCGTGTAGAAAACAGGATTGAAAGCAACTTTTTAGCTACGTCCATAACAATTTTTTTTCAAAATTAAGTAATTGGTAATGAACTGCCTAAGTAAAGAAAGAGGTTTTTATTTTTTCAACCAATTGTTGGCAAATTCACAGGATTGATTATCGCGATTAACGCTGACATAAGTGTCTGCAATTTTCTCTATCATCCACTTCTCAATGGTTTTTAGTTGCTTTTCTTTAAGTGCCAGATCTTTGATACGCACATAATCTTGAGCGTAGTCGGCTACGTGCTCATTAAAGCGATTTGTAACCATAACAATTTTATATTTTTTATTTCCAGATCGGTCTTCTTCTAAAATAGGAATTGAAATTTCATTGTCTTCCAACTTTAAAATTTGGTTGTACAGTTGTGGGTCTAATTTGGTTAACTCAAAACGTGTGTCTCCTGAAGATGGATTAATTAAAACCCCTCCGTTAGCGCGGGTAATATCATCGTCTGAAAATTCTTTGGCAGCAGCTTCAAATGTAATCTCCCCGTCTTCAATGCGCTTTTTAATTAGCTTTAGTTCGTTTTTTGCTTCGCCCAAAGCAGAGTTTGAAACTGTTGGCGTAAGCAACACATGACGTACATCTATTTGACGTCCTCTAATCTTATCTACCGTTACAATATGCCAGCCAAAATCTGTCTTAAACGGCTGTGAAATTTCGCCTTCTTGCAGGCGGTATGCTTGTTCTCTAAATTCTTTCACCATTTGGGGGCGTTTACGGTCTAACGTATACCGTCCACCACGAGAGCGAGAACCTGGGTCTTGCGAATATAAAATAGCTTTGGACGAGAATGAAGAGCCGTTTTCAAGCACATCGTTTCGCATGGTTTCTAGCTGTTCTATAATACGCTTTTCTTCATCAAGCGAAACATTAGGTTCTACAACAATTTGAGCAATCTCCAATTCGGAGCCAAAAATGGGTAAATCCGCTTTTGGAATCGTATTAAAAAACGCCTTTACTTCGTCTGGAGTAACCTCTATATCTTCCACAATTTTGGATTGCATTTGCTGCGAGAGTTGCTGAATGCGATTTACTTCAAACAATTCATTTCTAAAGCTTTGCTCATCTTTCTTTTTGTAGAACTCCAGCACCTTG
>JAACDD010000096.1 GCA_009937085.1 Bacteroidota bacterium | reverse complement strand
CAATACTGTTGCGGTATGCCCAAGTTGTTGCATCATATTTTGCCACGCCAATGTGCTTCCCATGGCGTCGCCATCGGGGCTTTTGTGTGGAATGATAATCATTTTTGACGGCACCTTAAGCCATTGAGTCAATTGATGTAGTTGCGCTTCGATCATAAAACAAAGATAGTTATTGTGGACGTTTCTACGCTTTTTGTACATTTGATATTCAATCAATTTCAGTGCGATTATCATTTTCAAAACAACGTAAAGCCCGTAGGTTTAACTATACTCCTCGATATTATAAGGGAAAACAATCGGCAAACCCCTATGCCTTTGGTTCTACTTTTGAGCAATATCGCGACACACCAAACGCCAACGATTTTGGCGCACATTGGCGCGATGCACGCGATATGAACCGTAATAGAGGAAATAGAAAGGTTTCACCACGCTTGCTCATTATTATTGCAGTTTTGTTGTTGTTGGCACTTTTTGTACTCGACTTTGATCTTTCTATTTTTTAGCGCATATGAGTGATATCATCCGATTGCTTCCCGACCATGTGGCCAATCAAATTGCTGCAGGCGAGGTAGTACAACGACCGGCTTCTGTAGTTAAAGAGTTACTCGAAAATGCTATAGACGCTGCTGCTACTCGAATTTCGCTTATTGTCAAAGAAGCTGGAAAAGCTCATATTCAGGTTGTAGACAACGGCAAAGGCATGAGCGAAACGGATGCACGTATGTGTTTTGAACGCCACGCAACATCAAAAATTCAAAAAGCCGACGACCTGTTTAACCTGAACACAAAGGGTTTTCGTGGGGAGGCGATGGCAAGTATTGCCGCCGTAGCGCAAGTGCAACTTATTACTAGAACCAAAGCTGATGATTTGGGTGTTCGTATTGATATTGAAGGTTCTGAGGTGACCCAACAACAGCGCACTACTGCTGCTGAAGGCACTTCGGTTTCCGTAAAAAATCTATTTTTCAATATCCCAGCACGCCGTAATTTCTTAAAATCTACTCCGGTAGAATTCCGACATATTACAGATGAGTTTCACCGTGTTGCATTGGTGCATCACGACATTCATTTTGAGCTTTTACACAACGGGGCTGAGGTTTTTCAATTGCCACCAACTACCCCCAGACAACGCATTGTACATGTGTTTGGGCCAAAGTTTGACGAACGTTTAGTTCCTGTTGAGGAAGCTACCGAAATCTTGCAAATCAAGGGATTTGTATTGAAGCCAAGCTTTGCTAAAAAATCACGTCATCAACAGTTTTTCTTCGTGAATAATCGATTTATTAAAAGTGGATATTTGCATCATGCCGTAATGGCAGCCTTTGAGGGGTTACTTTCGCCCAATCACCAGCCGGGATACTTTTTGTTTTTAAACGTACCACCAAATCAGTTGGACATCAATATTCACCCTACCAAAACGGAAGTGAAATTTGAAGACGAACACGCACTTTTTGCGGTACTTCGTGCCGCCATCAAACACAGTTTGGGACAGTTCAGTATTTCGCCTGTTTTGGATTTTTCTAAAGATAGTAGCCTAGACACCCCTTACGCGCAACACAAAGCGTCTCCTGTTGCGCCTCGTGTTTCAGTCAATACAGACTTTAATCCATTTGCGCATACATCAAAAACGCAGCCATCAAAAAAAGGGGTTTCTTTTGACGATATTTTAGCTGAAAAACCCGCTGAACCGCTTTTGGAGACTTCTTCCGAAAAGATAGCTTTTGCGTTTCAGTTTGCTCAAAAATACATTATTGCACCCCACCAAAACGGCGTGCTTGTCGCACATCAGCGAAGGGCACACGAAAGGGTATTATATGAAGATTATATGCGCACTTGGGAAACCAAAGAAGTGCACTCACAAACCTTAGCTGTTCCATTAGCGCTAACCTTAGATACGCCGAGCGTTAGTGCCCTAAAAGCACATGAAAAGCCATTGTTGGATATGGGTTTTGCGATAGATAACGCCGATGAAGATACGATTGAGTTTTCTGCGATTCCAGATGTGTTTACCATTGAAGATATTCCTTATTTCTTACAGCAATGGCTGACACAAACGACAACTGGCACGGTTCATGCCTTTTTACAGCGTGATGTAATGGCGCGCGCGCTGGCAAAACAGCGAAGTATTCCTTCTGGACGTAGCATGGCAACACACGAACAAATAGAATTGATACATAACCTTTTTTCTTGCAAAGAATCTGACCGCACTACTGAAGGGAAGGCAACATTTCGGATACTTACTCCGCAAGAATTAGATCGCTTTTTTACACCATGAGAAATATTCCTGACATCGTAAAGCACCTGATTATACTCAACGTGCTTATTTTTATTGGAAGCCAGTTTGTTGGTGGGTTGGCGTATGACGTTTTGGCATTGCATTATCCAAAAAATGACCTCTTTG
>JAACDD010000095.1 GCA_009937085.1 Bacteroidota bacterium | reverse complement strand
TTATAGATTGCGTTTTTTAGATGCCAATTTGTTTAAAGGACAGTTTCCCATTGAAGCAGTTGAGGAAATTAAAGCCATTGAAAAAACACATCAAACAGAATTGTCAGCGCTAAAAATGATGGCTCCTTCTAAACTTTTCAAATTAGAAAACGCAGACGATCCGTTGCTTTTTGCGCCTATGGGAAATGGGTATTACTACCTTATTCATCAATGGGGTAACGATTTACACCCACTTAGAAAGTTTTTGGTGTGGCCGTTTAAAAACCTCTTTACTATGTGCATTGCCATACTGGTTGGAAGTTTTATGCTATCGTTTTTTGTTCCGTTGTCTGTATTTACACCGAATCCAACAGCCAGTGATTTTTTCTTGATATACTTCTTTATGTTTAAATCCGTTGCTGCAATTGTAATTTATTATACATTCGCTAGAGGCAAGAACGTAAGTAAAGCCATTTGGAACAGTAAATACTACAACAATTAATGTCAGATTCTTTTAGCTTATTGTACACCGGAAATATCGTTGATGTACAACGCTTAAAGGTACTTTTAGAAGAAAGTGACATTTTCCCTATTATAAAAGATGAGACAGAATCTGCGCGACTAGCAGGTTTTGGCGCCCCTACAATGATGCAACAACTTTGGGTACTTTCCTCAGAAGTTGAGAAAGCTAAAACCTTTCTTTAGGCGTACATTTTTGCACGCAATTCCTTTAGTTTGGCATCTGCCATATATTCATCAAATGACATATGCCGATCGATTACACCTTTTGGAGTTAATTCCACTACCCTATTCCCTACAGACTGTGCAAAAGCGTGATCGTGAGTAGTAAGCATTACCGTTCCTTTAAACTTGATAAGCGAATTGTTAAAGGCCGTAATGGATTCCAAATCTAAGTGATTCGTTGGCTCATCGAGCATTAAAACATTGGCGCGTTCCATCATCATACGAGATAGCATACAGCGCACTTTTTCTCCACCAGAAAGAACTTTTGCAGATTTTAGGGCTTCATCCCCACTAAAAAGCATCTTTCCTAAGAAGCCGCGTAAAAATACTTCTTCGCGTTCTTCGTCGGTTTTAGCATACTGGCGTAACCAGTCTACTAATGATTCATCAGAACCAAAATAAGAAGCGTTGTCTAGCGGCAAATAACTCTGATTAGTAGTTACACCCCATTCAAACGAACCAGCACTTGCTTGTTGCTTCCCATTTAAAATTTCATAAAAAGTAGTCGCTGCACGAGCATCTTTACTGTACACGACAACCTTATCGCCTTTGGCTAGGTTTACATCAATATTAGTAAAAAGCGGTACACCATCAATCTCAGCAGCAAGTCCCTCAATATTTAAAATTTGATCGCCGGCTTCACGCTCACGCTCAAAAATAATAGCTGGATAACGTCTTGAAGAAGGTCGAATATCTGCAATATTGAGCTTATCAATCATCTTTTTTCGTGAGGTGGCTTGCTTTGATTTGGCAACGTTTGCACTAAATCGAGCAATGAATTCTTCCAATTCCTTTTTCTTTTCCTCAGCTTTTTTGTTTTGCTGGGCGCGTTGTTTTGCTGCCAACTGACTAGACTCATACCAGAAGGTATAATTTCCAGAGAAATGATTAATTTTTCCAAAATCGACATCAGAAATATGCGTACACACCGCATCTAAGAAATGACGGTCGTGTGAAACAACAATTACCGTATTGTCGTAGTTTGCCAAAAAATGTTCAAGCCATTGGATGGTTTCATAATCCAAGTCGTTGGTTGGCTCATCCATAATAAGGACATCGGGATTTCCAAATAATGCTTGCGCCAATAAAACACGAACTTTTTGTTTTCCGTCTAGGTCTTTCATCAGTGTATAATGATGCTCCTCATGAATGTCAAGATTGGAAAGTAGCGTGGCGGCATCGCTTTCAGCGTTCCAGCCATTCATTTCTTCATATTTGATTTGCAACTCCCCTACACGATCGCTGTCTGCGTCTGAAAAATCGGGTTTAGCATACAAATCATCCATTTCTTTTTTAATTGCGAAAAGGGATGTGTTACCACGTATTACTGTTTCAAGAACTGGAAAATCGTCACAAGCAAAGTGATTTTGCTCCAATACTGACATACGTTTTCCAGTTTCAAGATGTACGTTCCCCGAATTGGGTTCCATTTTCCCTGTAATTACTTTAAGAAAAGTAGATTTTCCTGCTCCGTTAGCGCCAATGATTCCGTAGCAATTCCCATGATTAAAGGAAACGTTTACTTCATCAAACAGGACGCGTTTGCCAAATTGAACAGAAAGATTAGATACGGATAGCATACGTTATGTTTTTTGCAAAAATATAAAAGCCCACAGACAATATGTGGGCTTTTTCAATATGATTTACTGTTGGATTAATTTCCTTTTTTGTGGTCGGCAAGAAATTTTGCCAAACCGCTGTCAGTGAGTGGATGTTTTGCCAAACCAACAATTGCACTTAACGGCCCGGTCATAACATCTGAACCAATCTGAGCACAATCTATAACGTGCATGGTGTGACGTACAGAGGCTGCTAAAATTTGAGTGTCAAATTCGTAATTGTCATATATATTTCGAATGTCCTCAATTAGTTGTAAACCATCTGTAGAAATATCATCTAATCGGCCAATAAATGGCGACACATAGGTTGCGCCAGCTTTTGCAGCTAAGAGCGCCTGCCCAGATGAAAACACGAGTGTACAGTTGGTTTTAATGCCTTTGTCAGAAAAATATTTAATCGCTTTAATCCCTTCTAAAATCATAGGGATTTTTACTACAATTTGTGGGTGAAGTGCAGCAAGTGCATCTCCTTCTTTGATCATTCCCTCAAAGTCGGTTGAAATAACTTCGGCAGAAACATCGCCTTCTACAATGTCGCAAATTGCTTTATAGTGGGCAATAATATTGTCTTGTCCTGTAATACCTTCTTTGGCCATCAAAGATGGATTTGTTGTTACCCCGTCTAAAATACCAAGGGCTTGTGCTTCTCTAATTTGATCTAGATTGGCTGTATCAATAAAAAATTTCATGTGATTTAATTTAAGTTATAAAATGATGCTATTAAATTTTCGTACATACGTTGCGGCAATAAAAACTTGATTATTGGCGAAACGACTTCTAAAAAAGGCCCCACGCTATAGTGCGGCTTCAATTTCTTTGCCTTGATTAGTTTTTCAATTTTTCTTGCAACTTGAACAGGCTTTAATCCTTTGTCAACGTGTGCATCCATGTCTTGGAGTGCACTCTGGTATTGACGATAATAAACGGAATCTTCCACAAGCGGCGCATAAAAGCGACTTGCTGCTATGGGTGTTTGGATAGAACCGGGAGAAAGCGTCGTGCATTGAATGGATGTATGCCGTAATTCTAAACGTAAGCTTTCAGTGACACGCATAAGCGCTGCTTTTGATGCAGAATACACACTTCTAAACGGTAATCCGTTATCGCCTGCCAATGAAGCGACATTGATAATTTTACCAAAGGCTTGCTTATGCATCTGTTTGAGTGTCTGTTGCATTACCCGAATTGGCCCTTTTAGATTCGTGTCAAAAACCTTGTCTAAAGGTTCCATTTCTAATTCTTCAACAGGGCCTGCCATGCCCATTCCGGCATTGTTTATAAGCACATCTATACAATTATGCTCAGATATAATTTGGTTTATGGCATCGTGAATGGAATCGTTATTAAGAACATCCATTGCCACAAGTTGGAAAGGATGATTCGGATACTTACTCGGTGTACGACTCGTGCCAATAACCTGAAAACCACGTGTATTAAGATATTGTCCAGCAGCAAAGCCTATTCCTGAAGAGGCACCTGTAATGAGTACAACGTGTGGTTTTTTCATAATAAAAAGGGCAAGTTACCTATAGCACACCGCTACGACTGCTTACCCTTGCTGCGTTTCCGCCCTGGGGGGATTCAGCAGGAGCTGGTTGTATAGGACTTGCCCAGTGCAAATATAAATGCTTTGTTCGTTTTTTTTTCTGAACATTATGAGTATTTTTCAAAATAAATTTGCGCCTCATGAATAGGTTGTACTATCTCGGATTTTTTGTGGCTTTTCTAGTGATAGGAAGTTGCTCGTCTAAGCAAACCATTTCCTACAAAATAATTACAAAAACAGACTCAAAAAAAGTACGCCCTGCAGATACCATACATATATCGCTGAACACATTAAAAGATGCCAACAGCCATCAATTTTATTGGAACAACGAAGCATTAACACAACCATTTGTAGTTCCACAAAATACCGGTGAGCAGCAAATTAAAGCAATTATTGAGACTGAAAACGGCATTAAAGAATTGACCAAAAACATTCGGGTTTTTTCATCAACAAAACCAAAAGTGTTCACCTACAAATTGGTAAACACCTACCCACACGACATCAATGCATATACGCAAGGATTGGAATTTGTTGGGGACACTTTATATGAAAGCACGGGACAATACGGTGCTTCATCGCTTAGAAAAGTAGATTATAAAAGCGGAACCATTATTCAAAACCTTCCTTTAGACAATGCGTATTTTGGTGAAGGCTTGACATATATCAATGGGAAAATTATTCAATTGACATGGAAAAAGAAGCTCGGTTTTGTGTACAACAGTTCAAATTTAACACTTGAAAAATCATTTAAATATACCAAAAGCCCAGAAGGTTGGGGGTTATGTACAGATGGAGAATGGTTGTATAAAACAGATGGAAGTCAAAAACTTTGGCGTCTTGATCCAAATACGTTTGAGGAAGTTGACAGCAAAGACATTGTTACACACAACACCTACTTATCTAAAGTAAATGAATTGGAATTCGTTAACGGGCTGATTTATGGAAACACCTATCAGTTTAACAAAGACGTGGTGGTTATCATTGAACCAAACACGGGTGTTGTACAAGGTGTAGTGGATTTTTCGGGATTAAAAAAACGGGTAAGCCAACATAACCGATTGGATGTTTTTAACGGCATTGCCTTTCATCCAAAGCGAAATACATTTTTTGTGACAGGAAAATATTGGGATAAATTATTTGAAGTTGAAATCATTGAAAAGTAAAGGACAAAATACCCTTTTTCAGAGCTTGATACTGCTTTTAGGTATTGCAGCTGCTGGTCTTTATAGCAGTTGTCGTACTGATTTTACTTTCCGCCCTATCGAATCATCCGAATTAAGATTTAGCAGAGATACCGTGTATTTGGATACTATTTTTACGGGAATCAGTTCGGCGACTTACACGCTTAAAGTGTATAATACAGCTGATGATGCAGTTTCCATCCCTGACATTTATTTGGATAATGGAGATGGTTCAAATTTTAGATTAAACGTGGATGGCTTGAGTGGCAAATCGTTTCAAGACGTGGAACTGCTACCCAAAGACAGCATGTATGTATATATCGAAACTACAGCCGATATTAACGAACTCACACAAAACAATACCCAGTTTTTATATGAAGACAAACTGCATTTTTCTGATGTAGGTGAAGTATCCCTTATGACCTTAGTGCAAGATGCCGTGTTTTTGTATCCTACTAAAGAAAATGGCATCAAAGAAAGTATACCAATTGGAAATCCTGATGACAATGTGGGTATTGAAGGGCGCTACTTAAAAGATAACGAGCTGATTTTCACAAACGAAAAGCCTTATGTGGTGTTTGGTTATATGGGTGTTCCAGCTGGAAAAACAGCGGTTTTTGAAGCAGGTGCGCGTATTCATTTTCATGAAAATTCAGGGATTATTGTAGAAAGTAATGCTACGGTAGTTGTAAATGGCGAAGCGAGCACAGATCCAGAAGCCATGGAAGGCGAAGTAATTTTTGAAGGGGATCGATTGGAACCGCTTTACGATAATATTCCAGGACAATGGGGAACCATTTGGTTAACAGAGGGAAGTACACAGCATCAATTTAATCATGCTACTATCAAAAATGCAACTGTAGGAATCTTAATGGATTCAAATGACGGAACAGCAAATCCTACTCTTACGCTGAAAAACACACAAATCCACAACAGTTCCTCCATAAATTTATGGGGTAAAACGGCTCATATTTATGCTGAAAACAGTGTGTTTGGCAATGCGGGTCAAGGATCGTTTTTTGGAAATATTGGTGGAAAATATCACTTTGTACACTGCACCTTTGCGAATTATTGGAATAAAAGTTACCGTTCAACACCAGCAGTTTCGTTAACCGATTATGTGCCTATTGACAGCGAAACAAATTATGTAAGACCGCTAGAAAAAGCCACATTTGACAATTGCATAATTGAAGGCAATCAATTTGTAGAGTTTTTTGTGGAGCAAGAAGGCGCAGAAGCTGTAAACTTTAAACTAAATCACACCGCAATACAGTTTGAAAGCTCGAATCAATCTGTAATTGACAACCCTCTTT
>JAACDD010000094.1 GCA_009937085.1 Bacteroidota bacterium | reverse complement strand
GACGCATGGTTCCTGTTTTATCAAACTTACGTTTGAAGCGCTTTAGTGCGCGATCGATATTTTCACCGTCTTTGATTGGAATTATTAACATGAACCGGACCTCCTTTCTTTATGATTAGGGTGCAAATATAACAGTAATTTTTAATAACCCACAAGGACTATTTTAAAATTTGTTTCGCAATGACAACTTTTTGTATTTCTGAAGTCCCCTCGCCTATTGTACATAGCTTTGAATCGCGTAAATATTTTTCTACCGGGTATTCTTTTGAGTACCCATATCCGCCAAAAATTTGCACAGCCTCATTTGCTACACGAACACAAGTTTCTGAAGCAAAAAGCTTACACATGGCACTGATTTTGGTCATTCGTTTTCCCATATTCTTCTCGTAGCAAGCTTTATGCATAAGCAATTCAGATGCTTCTATATCAGTTGCCATTTGTGCCAACTTAAAGGATATACCTTGAAACGCATTAATTGGCTTTCCAAACTGTACACGCTCAGAAGAATATTTTAAAGACGCTTCATAGGCTCCACGAGCAATTCCCAATGAAAGTGCAGCAATTGATATACGGCCACCGTCTAAAATTTTCATGGACTGGATAAAACCATCTCCCACTTCACCTAATCTATTTTCGTCTGGAATACGACATTGATCAAAAACCAATTCTGCGGTTTCTGACGCACGCATACCTAATTTATTTTCTTTTTTCCCCGCGCTAAAGCCAGGAGTTCCACGCTCAATGGCAAAAGCCGTCATGCCGTGGCTGTCGCCTTTCTCTCCTGTGCGGATTACCACAACGGCAATATCGCCACTACTGCCATGGGTGATAAAGTTTTTTGTACCGCTAATAATCCAATCATCGCCATCGCGAACGGCGGTTGAATTCATACCGCCAGCATCAGAACCTGTATTGTGTTCCGTAAGCCCCCATGCGCCAATCCACTCGCCCGAAGCCAATTTTGGCAACCAACGCTGTTTCTGATCTTCTGTACCGAACTGTAAAATATGATTGGTACACAATGAGTTGTGCGCGGCAATAGATAGTCCAATTGAAGGATCAACTTTTGAAATTTCTTCAATAATTGCAGCGTATTCAAAATAGCCTAAGCCTGCTCCACCATAGATTTCGGGCACTAGAACACCCATAAAACCCATGTCACCAGCATGGTGCAATACTTCTTTAGGAAAAAACTGGCGTTCATCCCAGTCCATGACGTGTGAGGCAATATATTGCTGCGCAAAGTCTCGCGCAGAGGCTGCCACCAAATTATGGGTTTCTCCTAATTCAAAACTAGGCCCCATTTGTAGTTCAGTATTCATAGCTAATTAAAAGACAAATATAGCGATAATCTTGCTTTTTTTACGGAATCGAGTTGTTGAATGATTGCCAAGTCGTTCCACGAAGAAAGATGCTCCTTTTGTGTTCTAACAGCAACTATACTACTTGCCAGCGATGCGCTAACATAATAATGCTGAGCCAATTGCGCTATGGTTAAATTGTTTATATTTTGTTTTCGAATGATTGGAATTGAATCGAGAACAAAATGTTCCCACAAACGCTGTTGGGTTTCAGGGCTGAGCCCCCAAATGTCATTGAGCTGGTCTTTAATAATAAACCCACCTAATTTGTCGCGTGCAGAAATGATACGATTTGCATATGCCTCCCCTATTCCATAGACCTGTTGTAAATCCGTGGTAGTAGCCGAATTCAATTGTTTTTTGATGCGTTTATTTTTTGGTTTCTGGGCTTTATGTGCAATGGGTTTGGGTAGTTTAAGATAGGGGCGTATGCGCAATAATTCATCGTTTGAAAGTTCTGCTAGCTGTTGAAATACTTTCTCAGATGTGATATAATTTCCTGCATCGCGATAGGCTCTAATACGATATACTACCTCCATGGAAATACCAAGTTGATATGCCTTGAAATCCGTAATATAATTTGGGTTAAATGGATAAATGGCATCCTTAATACTTACCTGTTTTTTTGCTGCAAGTACTTCAATTTGCATTTGCGCAAGACTATCAAGCTGCAAATAAGCGCTCCCTTTTGGGGTGTTTTTGGGGTAAAAGACGATACCAAAATGTATCAAAAGAAACAATATTAACGTCCATATCATTCCTTTTCGTTGGGCTTTGGTTAGGTTAAGAAATTTGGGGGAAGTTTTCACGGCATACGCTAAAATTTAGTTCGAATAGCAGAAAGATATCGTGTAAGCTCTTCTTTGACCGTTGGGAACAAGAAAAATAGCCCAATCATATTAGGGAATACCATTGCAAATATCATAGCGTCAGAGAAAGCCCAAATGGAATCCATACTAGCGGCTGAACCGATAACTATGAATATTAAAAATAGAAACTTGTACGCAAGATCTGCTCTCCTTCCTCTTCCGAACAAAAACTTCCACGACTGAATGCCATAATAGGACCAAGAAATCATAGTTGATATGGCAAATAAGAAAACAGCTATGGTTAAAAATAAATCTGAATATGGAATATATTGCTCAAAAGCTTTTGATGTAATTCCTGCACCCTCGTACAAACCTCCATCAATAATAACCTTACCACTCACATCATTATACATGACACCATCAACTTGAACGCTATATGAACCATCATTTTGTTTTATCGCATTTTCATATTGTGATAAATCCCCGTAGGCAAATTTGTTCTGGCTATTAAATGTAATAATAACAAGTGCTGTCATTGTACAAATTACAACCGTATCAATAAATGGCTCTAATAGTGCAACCAATCCCTCTGAAGCAGGATATTTGGTTTTTACAGCAGAGTGCGCAATGGATGCAGAACCTGCTCCTGCTTCATTTGAAAAAGCAGCTCTTTTAAAACCAACCATTAGTACACCAATAATTCCACCTACCCCCATGGCTTTTGGATTAAAAGCTTCAGAAACAATTAATGAAATAGCATCGTCAATAAAATTGAAATTCACAGATAGTATGTAAACACAGGCAATTACATAAAGTACTGCCATAAAGGGGACTACGCGTTCTGTTACAGATGCAATTCGTTTAATCCCACCAATAATAATAAGACCAACCAGTAGTGCCATAATCACTCCAATAGTTGCTCCGGCACTCGTACTTTCTAATCCCATGAGTTGTTTCAAAACAACAGTTGCTTGATTAGATTGGGCTGCGTTTCCACCTCCAAAAGATCCACCAATACAACAAATGGCAAATACTACAGCCGCAACCTTGCCCAGTTTTTTAAATCCTTTTTCACTTAACCCCTTTTTCAAATAATACATAGGCCCGCCATAAATGGTGCCATCTTTCCCAACATCACGGTATTTAACGCCAAGTGTGCATTCAACAAATTTGGTTGACATCCCTAAAAGCCCACATACAATCATCCAAAATGTAGCGCCCGGCCCTCCTAGTGCTATAGCCAAAGCAACACCTGCTATATTTCCATTTCCAACTGTACCTGAAACTGCTGTAGCCAAGGCTTGAAAATGACTAACCTCACCGTCCTCACTTTCATCTTTTATAGTGTCAACTACATCGCCATCTGCTACATGCACATTTACTTTTTCAGAAACAGCATGATGGTCAATTTCATCATACTTCCCGCGAACAACATTTATGGCAGTACCAAAACGGCGAATATTTATAAATCCAAAATAAATAGTGAAAAACAATGCGCTACCCACAAGTAAATAAATAACAAAAGGATTACCTCCTACTTCAAAAAACACAACATTTGAGAAAAAATCAGATACGGGTTTAAAAGCTTCGTTAATACGTTCGTCTAACCCCTTTTCTGTAGTTTGTGCAGTAAGCGGCAAACAGAAAAGTGAAAGCATAAGGGCGATTGAATATTTCATAAAATTTTGTGGGTTATAAATCAAAAACGGATGAGCGTTTGGCAAATAAAAAATCTTTCATTTTCAACCAAAAGGCTAATACTAAATACAATGCAAATCCAGCACCCAACGAAAAAAAGCTTAGGTAAATAAAAAAGATACGGACGTTTTTAGCCTTCATTCCAAGTCGTTCCGCAAGGCGGGAGCAGACCTCAAATCCTCTTTTTTCAAAAAAATAGCGTGTTTCGTGCAACAAACTCATCACACAAATGTAATCAAAGATTTAAAAGTTTATGTCCAAAAGCACATTTTAGACAACGTCGTGAGGTACAGTAGTTCTGTTTTAGCTGTATACACGCCTGACTTTCAAGCGCATCTTCAATGGAGCATCCCAGTTGATTAAACCTTTTAACATACCCGTTTTTCTCGGGTGGAAGTTGGCGCACCCAGTCCATTACATCTGATTTACGCGCATCGCCTAAATAGCTGTAGTATTGAAATAAAAAAGGAAAAATTGTATTGAGCAACAATAGCTGTTTAAAGGATTTCGTAAGTCGATTTGCGCGCTTTTTGGAAGGCGTGTCAAAATGATAGTGATTGTCCCAAAAGGGTGATGTTTTTGCATCCAATATAGCGTACCAATCATCAAGGGTTTTTGCGCTTTGGACAAGTGTTAGTAAACGAGGTTTTTGGTGCAACAACCAAGCCAATTGTGCCAAACGAATTGTAGGAAAATTTGATGGGCGTAGTCTAAAAAAAGCAGCTCTTTCGTTTGATGGATTGAGTTTATACTTATGCTTCAAGTACGCATAGGTTTTTTGCAGTTTATGGAAATATTCATTTTCCATGGGCTTTTCAAAAAGTCCTGCTTGCCCCATAAGTAGTGCTTCTAAGTTCTCTACTTTTGTAGCGCTTTTAAGCATCTCCACCCAAGGAATTGAAAGCGCCATTTGAGCAAATGCCATACCATTTTGCTTTAAACCAAAGCCTTTGGCAAGCGCAACAAAAAACACGGCTTCCCAATTGTTTTGTGTTAGCGCCAGCCAGCTTTGAAACAAGGTCGTTTTTTCCATCAAGCGTTCCACATAAACACGCTCAAAAAACTGTTTTCGCAATACCTTTGGAAGATTGTGTAGCTTATCAGCGCACAAGATCCATTTATTGGTTTGAGCTAGCCATTCCGAGTATCGAATTGCAAAATTTTTGGGTGCATAGTCTGCCAAACACAAGGTTGGTATGGGGTGTTGACTTGGGTCAAAAACAGGAACATCTGCTACCCAAACGACGTGCAAGACTACATTATCATAATTATTATCAAATTGATGACTGTGATTAAACCAATCCGAAGATTGGACATGGAGCTCCACATTTCCTACCCAAAGGATTTTATTAATTTGCACATGGGCATTAAAAAAATCTGGGCCTGCGTGTGCGTTTTCTTGTCCGGGTTTGACAATGATTAACTCTTCGCCCTTAGTGGTCATTAAACGATCACGGCGAAAATTTTGTGTTTTCCATAAATAGGTCAGCAATTCCTCGCGCACCTAACATAAGAAGTATTACTCCTCCAAATCGCCCTCCCAAGCAAGGACGCCACCTTCAAGATTATACACTTGTTCAAAGCCCATTTGTTCCATGAGTTGACAGGCTTGCCCGCTTCTGGCACCCGAACGACAGTACACAAAATACGCTTTGGACTTGTCTAATTCCTCAATAGAAGAAATAAAAGCTGCACCACCGCGGATGTCTATATTCTTGGATCCCGCGATATAACCGCTTTCAAATTCTTCTTCGGTACGTACATCAAGGATAATAGATTCTGGGGTTTGGCGCTGTAAGTCAGCCCATTCGTTTGACGATAATTCGTTCATGGTTTTTTGTTTATTGGGCGAAAATACACAGGATACAATAAGTATACCAATTGCAACACCTAAATATTTTCTCATAGAAACAAATATAATTCAAAAATAATATACTACATTTGTCACAACAATAGTTGTTCATACAATGATTAATCGAGAGGTTGTAGTGGAATTGATGAAAAGTGGGAATTTGGCATACGATCAAATTCATACCACCTTACAGCCTTTTGAGTTAACGCTTCAACAGTTTAATGTACTGCGCATTTTACGAGGAAGAAAGGGATCAGCATCATCGCTTGAAAGTATTACCCAACACATGATTCAGCGCATGAGCAACACATCAAGATTGGTGGACAGGCTTATCGCAAAAGGATTGGCACATCGGGAAACTTGTGTTAATAATCGACGTAAAGTCGAGATTTTTATTACAAAAAAAGGGCTTGATTTACTTAGTGATATAGACCCTGTTTTGGATACAAAAGAAGAAGAAATCACTTCTTCCCTTTCAAATCAGGAAATGGAACACTTATTGCAACTACTAACGAAATTGAAATCGAAAATTAATATTTAATACACACACATGAAAAAGAGAAATCTTATCGCCCTCGGGGCATCACTAGTATTAGCGCTTGGGCTACACGCACAAACAGCTGCAATCACCAATGGTTTAATCAATTGGAAAGGATCTGAAATTACAAACGAATCGCATGAAGGCACCATTGCAATTAGCAAAGGAGCATTAAACTTTGATGGAGCTACACTCACTGGAGGTTCATTTACAGTAGACATGAACAGTATTGTTTGCACAGACCTTTCTGAAAAATATGCTGCAAGATTAGTGGGGCATTTAAAATCAGATGATTTCTTTGGTGTTGAAGAGCACCCAGAAGCAATACTTGTAATTACCTCGGCCGAACCAACAGATGGTGGTTTTAACGTATCAGGAGATTTTACGATTAGAGGTATTACGCATCCTGAAAGTTTTACATTAAAACTTGACGGTACGAAAGCAACTGCAGATTTGGAAATTGACCGTTCTAAGTACAACGTAAAATTCCGTTCTGGAACATTCTTTGAAAACCTTGGTGACAAACTCATCAACGATGCGTTAGAGTTAAGCGTGAGCTTTAACTACTAAAAACTTGTTTTTTCGTTGTTGAATTGTATATTTGCTTCAATGAAAAAATTAACAACTAAATCGCTTTGGTGGAACTCCTAATAAGGAGCAGATAAGCGTTTTTAGAATCATACAAAAGGCTTGTCGTATTGACAGGCCTTTTTTTATTTTTGACCAATGAAGTTTGTACTCAAAACAGATACACGAGAATTACTTACCGACACCATGACGCCGGTGAATATGTACCTTAAAATAAGGGATGCATTTCCAGAAAGCGTTCTTTTGGAGAGTTCCGATTATGGTGCTAACG
>JAACDD010000093.1 GCA_009937085.1 Bacteroidota bacterium | reverse complement strand
TGGAGCACTCAGCGACTTAGTTAAAGTTACGCAACAAGCTAGAGCCATGGTAACTATCTATGGGCTCAACGATAAAATTGGAAACATCACTTATTACCAAACAAATGAGGGTGATTATGGGTTTACAAAACCCTATTCTGAAGAAACGGCAAAACTAATCGATACTGAAATATCTTCAATCGTAGAGCATGAATACAAACGTGCCATTCAATTGTTGAAAAAGCATAAAGATAAACTCACAGAGCTGGCTGAACACTTGTTAGAAAAAGAAGTTATTTTCAAAGACGACTTGGAGCGAATTTTTGGTGCACGCCCGTTTGAAAAGCCTGAAGAAGCAGCGCCTCCAAAGCCGAAAGCAACCCCTAAGAAGCGCACAACAACAAAAGCAAAAACAACCAAAGATGAATCGCCAAAAGATGCGAAATAGATACGATTTGTTACCTTTGTGTAACAAGTATATTCTGTGAGTAAATTCTGGTCTTCATTATTCGGTAAAAAAGCATCCCCTAAAGAGGAGGAAAGTGAGGCACGTGGTCCTCATATGCCTGTTCAAGAAATGCCTATTGAGCAAAAATTTGCCGAAAAATTTACGCGGCGTGGTGGTAAATTTGTGTATTGCGAGCAACTCGATGATGCCAAAGAGGCCTTTGCTGATATTGTAAAAGAATATCCAACTGAAATACGTGAGTTACTCTGCCTAGACCCTGCATTAGCGGAAAAATTAGATGCGGGAATCACTCTTACAAAAACCAACTTAAACGCCAAAATCATGTTGTGTAGCTGCGAATCTATTGTTGCTTATGATGGAAGTGTAGTGGTTTGTGAGCATCAACTAGGCACTAACAAACTTTCTGATTTACCTGAAACACTTATTATTTTGGCCGGAACGCGTCAGTTTTCTGAAACTGTTTCAGATGCACTAAAAAGCATAAAAAATCGCTATTCAGATAATATTCCTCTTAATATTACATCAATAAAACAATTCAAATCCGACGCACTTAACGAGGACAACTATATGAACTATGGGAGTGGCGTAAAGGAAGTGTATCTATTATTGCTTGAGGATTTTTCATGACACTTTTTGTTCGTTTTATAACATCACTTTTTTATGCGGGGCTTTTGTTGGGAAGTCTTTACATTAACACCCCCTTTTTTTCGTTGGTTATACTTGTGATGACATTCATTTCATTATTTGAAATTCAACGTATTACTGCTAAAAAAGTGGCTGTGGTTTACGTCTTTTTCCCCGTAGCCCTATTGCTTTCATTTGTTTTTGAGCAAGCTAACCTGGGGCTACTTATCGCTGGAATTATTGGTGTCTTGCTTATGATGATCTTCTTGTTTACCAAAAAAAATATTGATCTCTCCAAAACGTTTGTGACTGTTTTAGGTTTGTTTGGTGTGAGTATTCCTCTTGTGTTGTTGGTGCTTCTAAGCAATCAAAATCCAGCTTTTGTTGCTTTTCTTTTTGGTATTATTTGGCTCAATGACTCGGGTGCGTATTTGGTTGGCACTTCAGTAGGAAAACATTCTTTAGTGCCTTCTATTTCACCCAATAAAACGATTGAAGGCAACATTGGCGGTATTGCCATTACCACAATAATTATGTTTTTTGTAGGAAGTTATTTTGAGCTATTTGATGTCAAAACCACTATTACTTTGACTGTAATCACTGCTGTTTGTGGCGGATTGGGTGATTTAGTGCAATCAAAAATAAAACGCAAATGTGGTGTAAAAGACAGCGGGAAAATACTACCCGGCCACGGCGGGATGTACGATCGATTAGACAGTTCATTACTTGCCATTCCATTATATATTTTCATTTTAGTTCTATTCGGATATGTTTCATAAAGAAGGGTTTACCATTATCATTGTAAGTTTTGTGCTTATTGCAGCGGCTGCGCTAATTGTAGAGCAATTTGTAGCCTTAAAGTGGTTACGCATTTTACTGAAACTAAGCTTGTTTGTTTTTTTGGTGTTGATATTGCAATTTTTCAGAAATCCAAGTCGTCCACCGCTTGCGCTTACCGATGCTGTTATAGCGCCCGTCGATGGAAAAGTGGTTATTATTGAAGAAGTTGAAGAGCCTGAGTATTTTAAAGGAAAACGCCTACAAGTTTCCATTTTTATGTCGCCACTAAACGTGCATGTCACCCGCTACCCTGTTTCGGGAAAAGTGGTTTTTAGCAAATATCACCCCGGTAAATATTTAGTAGCATGGCACCCAAAATCTTCTACGCTTAACGAACGCACTACTATTGTGGTCAACAATCCTGTATTTGGAGATGTGCTTTATAGACAAATTGCGGGCGCGGTAGCGCGTCGTATTGTAAATTATGCTAAAGTAAACGACGATGCCGTTCAAGGCACTGATGCTGGATTTATCAAATTTGGATCACGCGTTGATGTGTTTTTACCGCTAAACACAGCTGTTCAAGTCCAAATTGGACAAAAAGTAAAAGGTGGCGTTACGCTAATTTCAGATCAAGTTAACTAAAGCGAATCCAATCGGGATTTGAGTGCCGCAATTTTTTCTTCTGCGCCGGCCGCTTTTTTGCGTTCTAAATCAACTACTTGGGCAGGTGCATTTGCCACAAAACGTTCGTTGGAAAGTTTTTTCTGTACCGATTTTAAAAATCCTTCTTGATAACCAAGCTCTTCCTCAATTTTACTGCGTTCCTCCTCCAGATTAGATGCTGCCACCGGAACAAAGTATTCATGTGCATTTACTCGAAATGAGAGCGCTGGTTCGGGAGCAGTAGCAATCTGTTCCCAAGTTGAAACATTTACCAACTTTGTTACAATTGGACGTAAGGAAATTTCGTCTTTAGATGTTTCTATAACTTCTAAAGGTTCCTTAAAAGCGATGTTTTGATTTTTGCGAATGGTCCGCAATTGCGAAATCAACTCAGCTGTATAATCAAATTGTTGCAATATATCGGAGTCAATAGCTTGTTGTTCTGGCCAAGAAGAAACAATAAGCGCTTCATCTTTAGTGCGAGGCGTAAACGCATGCCATAATTCTTCTGACAAGAAAGGCATAAATGGATGCAACAATCTTAAATTGTCTTCAAAAAGCACACAGACTTTTTGGTAGGTTACTGAATCAATACTTGCGCCGTAGGCAGGCTTTACAATCTCCAATAACCACGAACAAAAATCGTCCCAAATCAGTTTATAGGTTGACATCAGGGCATCCGAAATTCGATATTTGCTAAAGTGATCGTCAATAGTAGCTAGTGTTTGCTGGAACTTCGCTGTATACCAATCCAACCCAACGGCTGCTGTTTTACAAGCGGAAAGATTTTCATCTACATTCCAACTTTGTACTAAGCGGAAAGCGTTCCAAATTTTGTTGGCAAAATTCTTTCCTTGTTGACATAAGTTTTCGTCAAATAACAAATCGTTTCCTGCCGCTGCACTTAACAGCAATCCAACTCGAACACCATCTGCTCCGTAAGTGTCCATAAGTTTAATGGCGTCAGGAGAATTCCCCAGTTGTTTCGACATTTTTCTACCTTGACCATCACGTACAAGTCCTGTCAGATATACGTGTGAAAAAGGTTTTTCGTCGCGTAGCGCATAGCCTGACATAATCATACGTGCAACCCAAAAAAATAAAATATCAGGACCTGTTACCAATTCTTGTGTTGGATAGTAGTAGGAAACCTCTTCATTTTCAGGTTCTAACACACCATTAAATACTGAAATCGGCCAAAGCCACGAAGAAAACCATGTATCAAGTACATCATCATCTTGTGTTAAATCGCTCAAAGTCAAAGCTTCATTTCCAGTCTTTTTTTGCGCGATTTCAAGTGCTTTTTGTTTGGTATCTGCTACAACTACATTTTCCTTATTGGCGCCGTAATAGTAGGCGGGAATTTGATGTCCCCACCACAATTGTCGCGAAATATTCCAATCACGGATGTTATTCATCCAATGTCGATACGTGTTGATGAATTTTTTAGGAACAAGCTGTACATCATCATTTTCTACGGCATCAATAGCGGGCTTTGCTAAGTCTTCCATACGCAAAAACCACTGATCGGAAAGGCGTGGCTCTATCACTGCTTTTGTCCGTTCTGAAGTTCCTACTTTATGCGTATGTGGTGTAATTTTTACCAAACTCCCATGAGCCTCAAGTTCTTTTACAACAGCCTTACGTACTGCAAATCGGTCTTGGCCTTCAAAATGAAGTCCTTGATGATTTAGCGTGCCGTTGGGATTAAAAATATCAATAAATTCCAAGGCGTATTTATCTCCCAAAACCTTGTCGTTTTCGTCGTGGGCAGGGGTAACTTTTAAGCAGCCCGTCCCCAACTCCAAACTCACGTAATCATCCGTAATAATGGGTACTGACCGATTCACAATTGGAACAATGGCTTTCTTACCGTGTAATGACGTGTAACGCTCGTCTTCAGGGTGAATGGCAACAGCCGTGTCGCCAAAAAGAGTTTCGGGTCTGGTGGTAGCAATTACTACTTTTTCATCCGTGCCTTCAATGGCATAAGCAATGTGGTATAAGTTCCCTTGTCTTTCTTCGTGAATAACTTCTTCGTCAGAAAGTGTGGTTTGCGCTTCAGGATCCCAATTTACCATGCGATAACCACGATAAATTAGCCCTTTTTCATACAAGTCAACAAAAACTTTAATTACAGATTTGGACATGTCTGCATCGAGGGTAAATTTGGTGCGTTCCCAATCACAAGAGCACCCTAATTTTTTTAATTGTTCTAAAATAATACCGCCGTGTTCGTGCGTCCAATCCCAAGCATGCTCCAAAAAAGCTTCTCTACCAATCTCGGCTTTATCAATGCCTTCGTTTTTAAGTTTATTTACCACTTTTGCTTCAGTGGCAATAGATGCATGATCTGTTCCAGGAACCCAACAAGCATTGAAACCACGCATCCGCGCTCTACGAATAAGAACATCTTGCAAGGTATTGTTCATTAAGTGTCCCATATGTAATACTCCCGTCACATTTGGTGGTGGAATAACAATGGTATAAGGTTTACGCGCGTCTGGTGTAGAGTGAAAATAATCGTGTTTTGTCCAGTAATCGTACCATTTTTGCTCTACTGCAGAAGGTGTAAACTTAGAAGGAATGGACATATAAAGTGCGTTAATAAGCGCAAATGTAGGCATCGAATGGTGAAATTGAAAGACCTAATTTTGCTCAATTCATTAGAATGTGTAATTTAGTAGAACCAAATTTAAAGTCATGAAAAAGATTTTTCTTTCTATTTTTCTTGTTAGTCTCAGCTATACTGCTGTCGCACAAGAAGTTGCAACCATCACTTTTGATTCATTAGTAGTGGATTACGGCACCATAAACAAAGGGGACGATGGCGTTCGCCAGTTTAAATTTACCAATACAGGAACTGCAGATTTGGAAATCACACAAGTACGCTCCTCTTGTGGGTGTACCATACCCAAAAAACCGTCTGACGCTATTGCACCTGGCGCATCTGATGTAATTGAAGTGAAGTATGATACTGAGCGAATTGGACCAATTCGCAAAACAATTACAGTAGCTTCAAACGCTTCAAATGGCATGGTTGCCCTCAAAATTAAAGGGGAAGTTCAAGAGCCTGAAGAATAAAACCTAAGCAAACACGCTCATTTTTTCGCATCTTTGCAGGCAAATTATCTATCAATGCCGAATATTTCGCGAAAAGGAGCCAACTTACCCACCTCACCTATTCGTAAACTTGCGCGTCAAGCTACTTTAGCTAAAGAACGAGGCGTGGAAGTATATCATCTTAATATTGGACAACCCGATTTGGCGAGTCCCAATAGTGCGTTGCAAGCCATAAAGTCATACGAGGAAAGTGTCATTGCGTATGGTCCTTCAGAAGGAACACGTTCTTTTCGTGAAAAATTAGTCACGTACTACAAACAACATGATATTGATGTTGATGCAGAAGATATTTTAGTTACTACTGGCGCAAGCGAAGCCATTATTATGGCGCTTGATTGCATTACAAATGAAGGTGATGAACTCATTATTCCAGAACCTTTTTATGCCAACTATGAAACCTTTGCTGCTGCTTGTGGTGTAGATGTTATTGGCATTCCTTCAGATTTTGAAAGTCAATTTGCTTTGCCTTCAATAGAAAAAATTGAAGCTGCAATTACGTCAAAAACACGAGCGCTTTTTGTCTGTAATCCAAATAATCCATCGGGTTATGTGTATACCAAATCAGAACTAAATGCCTTAGCACAGCTAGCGCTAAAACACGATATATTTTTCATTGTTGACGAAGTGTATAGAGAGTTTATTTACGATGGTAACGAACACACTTCAGTACTGCAGTTTGACGGTCTTGATCAACATGCTATATTGATAGATTCAATGTCTAAAAGATATAGTATGTGCGGTGCGCGTATTGGTTGTTTGATCACCAAAAACAAGGAAATTACGCATGCTGCATTAAAATTTGCGCAATCTAGACTTTGTCCACCAACAATTGCACTACACGCCTGTGAAGCGGCTCTTGATGAACCGCAACAATACCTAACAGATGCCGTAGCGGAATATTATAAACGAAGAGAAACAGCTATGGAATGCCTAAATGCTATCGAGGGTGTTGAAGCAGCCCAACCCAAAGGCGCATTTTATTGTTTGGTACGTCTTCCTGTTTCAGATAGCGATCATTTTGCCAAATGGATGCTTGAGTCTTTTGCGGACAATAATGAGACACTTATGGTTGCTCCGGCAAACGGATTTTTCTCAGGTGACGTTTCGGGTAAAGACATGATTCGCATTGCCTTTGTGCTTAATGTTGATAAGCTCAAAAGGGCATTAGAACTACTTAAAATAGGCTTAGCCACATACATTAATCAAGGGCATGGAAGTTAAAAACCAGGTATCCTTAGCGCAATACAACTCCTTTAGTATTTCAGTCAACACACCGCTGTTTGCAGAAGTAACAACAAGCTTGGCGTTGCAAGAAGTACTTAAAGACCCTCGTTTTAAAGAGGCCCTCATTTTAGGAGGCGGAAGCAATATTTTGTTGCTACAAGATCTATCTAGACCCGTTATTAAAATATCCATTCCAGGTATTCGAATTATAGCTGAAAACGAGCAAACTGCTATTGTATCAGCTGGTGCAGGAGTGGTATGGCACGATTTGGTTATGTGGTGTATCGTTAACAATTTGGGAGGTATTGAAAATCTGAGTCTAATTCCAGGTCTGGTCGGAGCTGCTCCTATTCAAAACATTGGGGCCTATGGGGTTGAGCTTAGCGATGTGTTTCATAATGTTATTGGCATTGGAAGAAAAACAGGAGATTCAAAAATATTTGACGCAGAAGAATGTAATTTTGGTTATCGTGATTCTATTTTTAAAAACGAATTAAAAGACGAATACGTAATTACCACCTTGCGCTTATCACTAACAAAAATAAATCATCAATTGCACCTAGATTATGGGGGGATTTCAAAAACACTAGATGAAATGGGTGTTACAGCACCAACCATTGACGATGTGGCAAAAGCCGTAATCCGGATTCGAAGCGCTAAACTCCCCGACCCAAGCAAACTGGGCAATGCAGGAAGTTTCTTTAAAAATCCAGTCGTGTTAACGTCTAAAGCAGTTCAAATTGCTAAAGAATTCCCCGATATGCCGGCGTACACTGTTGATGAAAACTTTACTAAAATTCCAGCGGGCTGGCTTATTGAACAAGCTGGGTTTAAGGGAAAAGTTTTTGGCAATGTAGGTATGCATAAAAACCAAGCGTTGGTGTTAGTGAATTACGGAGACGCCACTGGAACTGAACTTTGGGAACACGCCCAACGGGTTATGGATGCAGTATTGGCAAAATTTGATATTGACTTAGAACCTGAAGTAAACCTTATCAATTAATTTTTAGTTATTTTTATTGCATGGAACTATTTATCATCACCTTTATATTATTAGCGTTAGCTTTTGCGGGAATTGCCATTAAAATATGGGCGAAAAAAGGAGGAGAGTTTGCAGGTACTTGTGCAAGTCAAAGTCCATTTCTGAACAAAGAAGGTGAAGCCTGTAGTCTTTGCGGAAAACTACCAAGTCAGCAAACAGACTGCGATCTCCCCAAACCCGAACACAACTAATCCGTGGCAAAACCTGCGGCACTTGACGAAAAAATTACGTTGGCTCAACGAGGCGACCAACATGCCTTTCGCTATTTATTAGAACTTTTCTGGAGCGATGTACTTGGGTTTATGCTGCAGCGTACCCAAAATGAAAACGAAGCAGAAGAACTTACCATTCGTTGTTTTGGGAAAGCTTTTGAAAAAATTGACTCCTACAACCAAGACTATGGGTTTAAAACGTGGCTAACGACCATCGCCAAAAATTTACATATAGATCAAGTGCGAAAAAAGACCCTTTCTACTGTTCCTTCGGAGGCTAATCATGAAGCAGCGCAAAATATCGCTGACAATGCCCCTGATCCAGAAGACGATTTGATTCGAAAACAACGCCTGAAAACCTTGCTTGATAATATCAAAACACTAAAACCACACTACAGAGAAGTTATCCAACTTAAATACTTACAAGAACTTAGCATTAAACAAATGGCAAAAAAACTGGATAGTAGTGAAAGTACGGTTAAGGTAAAATTAATGCGCGCCAGAAAACTATTGGCAGAAATTTTAGCAACGCAAAACATTTAGGTTGGTAGCTGCGTTTAGAAGATTAGGACCAGGATTACTTTTTGCGGGCGCGGCTATTGGCGTTTCGCATTTGGTGCAATCTACACGTGCAGGCGCTGATTTTGGCTTGGGACTTGTATGGGCACTCCTTCTTGTAAATCTGGTAAAGTATCCCTTTTTTCAATTTGGACCACGCTATGCATTAGCCACAGGAGAAAGTTTATTGGATGGCTATCGCCGTATGGGAAAGGGTGTTTTGGTTGTGTACTATATTCTTAATTTAGGTACCATGTTTACCATTCAAGCCGCGGTTACGGCGGTTACTGCTGGAATTGCTGCACGACTTTTAGGTATTGAATCTTCAGCGATGCTGTCGGTAGTGGTAGCGTTAGTATGCTTTGCCATGCTATGGCGTGGAAAATACAGCTGGCTGGACAAAAGCATGAAAATTATTGTCCTTGTTCTTAGTATCAGCACGCTGGTTGCGGTGCTGTTTGCCCTTGGCACAAAACCCAACCTGACTTTTACACAAGTTATGCCTGTAACATCTTCTGAATGGGTTTTTCTTATTGCCTTTATGGGCTGGATGCCCGGACCTTTAGATATTTCCATTTGGCATTCACTTTGGGCGCTTGAAAAGAAAAAAATCAATCCAAAAACAACGCTAAAATCATCGCTTTTTGATTTTAATATCGGATATGGTGTGACCTTGTTTTTGGGGTTGTGCTTTATAGTATTGGGTGCAACGGTACTGTTTGAATCTGGCGTTTCATTTTCTTCTAGTGGTGCAACTTTTGCAGGTCAACTGATTGGATTATACACCTCACTTATGGGAAGTGGGTGGTTTGTCATAATTGCTATTGCAGCACTTACTACTATGATAAGTACTACCTTAACAACTCTCGATGCTTCGCCACGGGTTATGGCGCACACCACGACACTGCTAAATGGCAAATATGCGAATAACCAACTCACATGGATGCTTATTCTAACTGCGGGTACTTGTCTTATTTTTTTAGTTTTTGCTGCTGAAATGGGCTTACTTGTACAAATTGCAACAGTGCTTTCCTTTTTGACAGCGCCTTTCTATGCCGCTGCAAACTTAGCATTGATTACAAGTAGTCACATGCCTGCAAAACACCGCCCTAAAAAATGGCTTCGGGTAGCTAGTGTGTTAGGAATTTTATTCTTAATAGGTTTTGGCGTTACATACCTTGCCATATTTTACAGCTAGTATCAAAACTTTAACGCTAACAATTCTTTACCCAATTGATGCATAGCAGACTCAATTTTTTTACGTTGCGCTTCTCTAGGCTTTTTGCTTCCCGAGCTGTAATGATGAAGTTGTTTTTGATTTATACCAGTAAGTTTTTCCAAAGCAGGCATGGAAAACACCTTGCTGTAATACTTTAAAAAGCTTTCAGTGTCATACTGAAATAAAATTTGAGCTGGTGATTTTAACAATGTGGGGCAGTTATCAGTTATCTTGAGCATTTCTATTGCCTCCAAAATATTATTTTTCGCTAACTCAGCAGTATTACCGGCACCATAAACACCATGACAATTTTCAGCATAGGCGCTAAAATGATCGCTGCTTTTTTCAATAATAATTTTCAAGACTCCCATTTCAATTATTTCAAGTTCATTTCCTTTTTAATTTTTAACTCCAAACCTTTTCCAATTTCTTTGCTTCCATGAAAAGGCACAGGTGGTGATAACATACCACTTTTAATATAAAAATAATGACTGCCTGAAGACCGAACATATTTCCATCCATGTTTTTTAATCAAGCGATGCAACTCTGAATACTTCATTTTGGGGCAGTATTTAAAACAAAGGTAACTAAATAGTTACTTTATTACAATTGTTTTTTAGTTTTTGATACCGTTTTTGTTTTGTAAATTTGTATCTTAAAATTGCTGAATGTCTGATACTGTTACCACTACCGCTCCTGTACGAGCACCCAAACCGAAATGGTTACGTGTGAAATTGCCTACCGGTAAAAAATACACGGAACTTCGCGGATTGGTTGATAAATACGAATTGCACACCATTTGCACCTCGGGAAGTTGTCCTAATATGGGCGAATGTTGGGGCGAAGGAACAGCAACGTTCATGATTTTAGGAAATATCTGTACACGTTCGTGTGGATTTTGTGGCGTACAAACCGGCCGACCCGATACGGTAGATTGGGCAGAACCTGAAAAAGTAGGACGTTCCATAAAAATTATGGGCATTAAACATGCCGTAATTACATCTGTTGACCGTGACGATTTACCCGATCAAGGCACTATCATTTGGACTGAAACCGTTCAGGCCATCCGACGTATGAATCCAAACACCACTTTGGAAACCCTAATTCCTGATTTTCAAGGTAGAGAAGACTTACTAGATCGTATCGTTACCGTTGCGCCAGAAGTAGTATCACACAATATGGAAACCGTACGTAGGCTAACGCGTGAAGTACGCATACAAGCCAAATACGACAGAAGTTTAGAGGCTTTACGCTACCTAAAGCAAGAGGGTGTTCACCGCACCAAATCTGGCTTAATGCTTGGTTTGGGTGAAACAGAGGAAGAAGTTATTGAATCTATGGAAGATTTACGCAATGCAAATGTGGACATCATCACACTTGGACAGTATTTACAACCTTCTAAAAAGCACTTGCCTGTGGCCGAATTTATCACCCCAGAACAGTTCAAAAAATATGAGATTTTAGGCAAGGAAATGGGCTTTCGCCATGTGGAAAGTGGGGCACTAGTGCGTTCTTCTTACAAAGCGCATAAGCATATTCTGTAGTTTCTTTTAAAGTGCTTTCGTAACAGTACTAATAAACTTTTCTTCATCTTCCAAAAACCGAACACGAATACTTAAGGTATATACTTGTGGTAGGTTATAGGGCGCAAGGCGCATCGCATCTTTTTCTGTGGTCAGAATTGGGATACTTCTTTTTTGTAGTGCTGCTATATCTGCCTTGGTAAACACATGGTGATCTGGATACAACTGATGTGTATACGTTGCATTCTTTTCGTCCAAAAAAGCGCATAATGTACTTGGGTTGGCAATACCTGTAAGTAATACAAAAGGGTTTTTGATAAATTCTTCAAGAGCTAATTCTGCCGCACCGCGAACCTTGCTGTCGTAATCGAGCGTTGTAAAAAACAACTGTTGCCTAGGTAACACGCAAAGATTGGTTGCGTAAATCTTTTTAGTTTCTTCGGGTAATGTTGCCGGGCATTTAGTCACCACAACCACATCGGCTTGTTGGGCTGCAGAAGCAGGTTCGCGTAAATTCCCAACAGGGAGCAGCGTATCCGAAAACCACGGATTTTGAAAAGTAGTCAATATAATTTTAAAAGATGGTTTTAAACGCAAATGCTGAAGGGCATCATCTAAAAAAAAGGCGTCAATTTTGGGATGGTCTTCCAGCATTCGAACAAGTCCATCGGGCCGATGTTCACATACAGACACCGCTACGTTTGGGTGTTTCTGTGCAAGCATTTTGGGTTCATCTCCAACGACATCTGCAGTTGTGTTTGATGAAACTGCGACATAGCCCTTTGAACTTCGTCCGTATCCCCGACTAAGAACGCCAAGCTGGTGTTTTTTGGAAAATTTGTCAAGTAAATAATCCACCATAGGGGTCTTTCCGGTACCGCCTGTGGAAATATTCCCAATGGCAATAACAGGAACTGGTGCCGTGTAGCGTGAAAAAATACCCTTTTTGTATAGCGATTTACGCAAGAAAACCACTCCTGCAAAGACAATTTGAAAGGGAAACAATGCTTTTCTCCATACAGCCATAAAAACAAAAGTAGAACTTTTATCTTTGGAACTATGACAGTACGTGAAATAACATCGTGTTTGGAGCAATGGGCGCCACTTGCCTATGCCGAAGATTTTGATAATGTAGGATTGTTGGTAGGCGACTTGGACCAAAAAATTGAGCGCGCGATAGTAACGCATGACGCTATTGAAGCGGTTATTGATGAGGCAATAAAGGAAAAGTGTACTCTTATTATTTGCTTCCATCCCATTATATTTCAGGGACTCAAGCGCATTACCAATAGCACTTACGTGGAGCGAGCTGTAGCCAAAGCCATCAAAAATGATATTGCCATTTATGCCTTACATACCGCACTTGATGTACAACTCCACGGCGTAAATAAAGGAATTGCCGATGCACTGCAACTAAGCGATCGAAACGTTTTGGTTCCGTCAAAAGGGAGTTTACTCAAACTAAATACCTATGTACCGCATACACATCTTAAAAACGTACAAGCAGCACTATTTGCTGCCGGAGCTGGTGCTTTAGGGAACTATGCTGAATGCAGTTTTTCATCTGAAGGAACAGGTACCTTTATGCCTTTGGAGGGCAGTAATGCTTTTGTAGGCGAAAAGGGGGAACGACATGCAGAGCCTGAGACACAATTACAAGTGGTAGTGCCTAAACATTGTAAAAGCAACGTGGTAGGCGCATTACAACAAACACACCCGTATGAAACGGTAGCTTACGAGTTAACAGTGCTAGAAAACACACGGACAGATCTAGGTATGGGGTGCATTGGTAAATTACCTAAACCAATGGCTGAAAAAGACTTTACACAAAATTTAAAAGATATTTTGGGAACACCTATGTTTCGTCACAGTAGTTTTTTGGGAAAAGATATTGAGCGTGTGGCATTGCTAGGTGGCTCTGGCAGCTTTGCAATTGATGCTGCAAAGCATCAAAACGCTGATGTTTTTATTACGGCAGATTTAAAATATCATGATTTTTTTAAGGGTGAAAATAAGATTTTACTGATTGATGCAGGACATTATGAGAGTGAACAATTCACCAAAAAAATAATCATGGAGTTTCTTAGCAAAAATTTCCCTAATTTTGCGTTCATTTCATCTAAAACGGATACAAATCCAGTTCATTACTTCTAACTATGGCTAAAAAGAAAGCAGAAACTACTGTCGAAGAAAAATTACGCGCCCTGTACAACCTCCAACTCGTTGATATGCGTATTGACGAAATTAGAAATGTTCGTGGCGAACTTCCCTTAGAGGTTGAAGATTTAGAAGCTGAAGTTGCAGGTTTAGAAAAAAGATCTAGCAATTTGGGTATTGAAGTAGCCGCTTATGAAGACGAAATCAAAGCGAAAAAAACTGCAATTGAGAATTCTAAAGAGCTCATCAAAAAATATGCTGAACAACAAAAAAGCGTACGTAACAATCGCGAGTACGAATCGCTTAATAAGGAAGTTGAATTCCAAGAACTTGAAATTCAATTAGCCGAAAAGCAGATTAAGCAACTCAAAGCGCTTATCGAACAAAAAAACGAAGCGGTAACTGAAACTGACAAAAAGTTAGAGGAGCGCAAAAATCACTTGCAACACAAGAAAGATGAGTTAGGTGCTATCCTGGCAGAAACACAAAAAGAAGAAGATGTTCTTCTTGAAAAATCGAAAGAATTTGCCATTAAAGCCGATGAGCGTTTGGTAACAGCATATCAACGCATTCGTTCTTCTGTGAAAAATGGACTAGCTATAGTTTCTGTAGAGCGTGGCGCTTCTGGCGGATCGTTCTTTACCATTCCACCGCAAGTACAAATGGAAATTGCATCACGCAAGAAAATCATCACTGATGAGCATAGCGGACGTATTTTGGTAGATAAAGACCTTGCCGATGAGCAAGAAGTCTTTATGCAAGGTGTTTTCAAAGGGTAATTCGTATCTACTTTTTAATCTCTCTGTTTTAATTAATTCACAAAGTTAGTTTTGCTTTAATCTTTTTAAAGCAGCAAAAAACAAAGACTTGGCATAATGTTTGATTCTTATTAAACATAGCTCAAGTCTTTTTTATTGAACTACTATTTGGCATTATCTATTGGTGATTATTACTTATAGCTTTCACTGAGACATGAGTTAAGTAATGTAGAAGTTTTTATGTAAAGCTTCTGTGTTTTTTAATCTCTAAATCTAAAAACCTATGAGAGAATCAATTCACTATAAATTAATACTTAGTGTTGTTTTGGCACTATGTACACTTGCTTGCAGTCCTGAAAGCACAACCGAAGTTAAACCAACAACTCCAGATCCAGTAAGCCCAGATCCTACAGAAACTGTTACCGGGGAGGATGCGCCCAACTTTTCTTTGATTGATTTGGATGGAAACACCGTAAAGCGCAGTGATTTTGATGGCAAAGTACTGGTAATGTTCTTTTTTGGGAGCAGTTGTCCTTCTTGTATTGGTGTGGGAAGTCAAATTCAAACCCAACTGGTAGATGTTTATAAATCAAACGATGATTTTGCCATTATTGGTTTAGACCAGTGGAATGGAAATAATAGCGCCGTTTCCAATTTTAAGACAAGTTCAAATGTAAATTTCCCGTTATTATTGAATGCTTCATCGGTAGGAGCATCTTATAAGGTTTCGTATGACAGATTAGTTGTGGTTGACAAAGTAGGTAAAATCCGCTTTCGAGGGAACAATCTAGCATCTACGGATTTGAGCAAGACTGTTGACGTTGTCAAAGAATATCTTGATAAATAATGAGAGTCTTAACACTTTTCGTTTTTTGTATTTGCATTCACTTAAGTGCTTCAAGTCAAAAAATCAGAGATTTCTATCTTGATGATATCAACGGAATCACAAAAACATATGAAGACATAAAAGGGAAAAAATTAACCATAATTGATTTTTGGGCATCATGGTGTAAACCGTGCATAAAATCCATGCCAAAACTTGAAGCTTTACGTAATACCTATAAAGCACAAGGAGTGGAATTGATAAGTATCAATACAGATGGCCCAAGAAGCATAGCCAAAGTACGTCCATTAGTGAAATCCCTGGCGCTTAAAAGCGTCGTTCTCATCGATATTGACAAAGAAGTTATGACAGATGTAGATGTCTATCAGCTTCCAACTTTATTACTTGTAGACGACACAGACAAAGTGGTCTATAGACACGAAGGCTATAGAGACGGTGACGAAAAAGAAGTTGAGAAGGAAATAAAAAAATTACTTGCCCTAAAAGAGTAATTATGAATATTGTTTTTTTATTTCTTTTGTTTTGTATTTATGGCACAGCACAGTTTTCAGGTACCAATTTATTGGAGTATCAGTATGGTAAACTCCCCGACAACAATGAAAACATGTTTCATGGCGTGTATAGTAAACCTATTATAAACTATAAATGGGGAAAGTTTAAAACTTCTGTTGGTTTACAAATTTATCAAAGTCCCTATGCGGACAGAAATTACACAGATTTTTCGTGGCTAAGCACGAACTATAAAAACAAGCATTGGGATGTTTCGTTGGGAAATTTCAACTCCACTTTAGCCCGTGGGGTTCTTTTGCGCTCTTTTGAAATACCCGGTGCACTTTTAGAAGATTTAAGCTTTAGAGGAAAGCATTATTTTTACAAAGACATCTTGGGAGCTTCTGTAGGATTTAGAAAAAAGAAGTTTAGTCTTCGTGCCATGTGGGGATATACATTAAATTATGTTTTCCCGCCTTCAGTTCCACTTAAAAACAGACGGCAGGACGAAATAGCCGCGTTTAGTGGTAACTTTAAACTTAACAAACAAACAATTGGTCTGTCAACTATTAGAGTAGCCAATGATACAAGTGAAATGTATTATGGTGCTGGCGAACTTTCTGGTGATATTACATCTAGCTTAAACTACTATGTTTCCTATGCGCAAAAATTAAGCGACGTAGACAAAAACAACAAAGTACACGCTATTTATGGAAGTTTAAATTTTACTTTTGATACGTTTGGGATAAGTGCGGAGTGGAAAGATTACAATAACTTTTTATTGGGAACTGGACTTAATGAGCCACCTGCTTTGGTGAAAGAACACACCTATAAAGTGCTTAATAGAAGTACACATGTTTTAAACCCAAGCAATGAAACTGGGGTGCAATTTGAAGCATATTATAGTCCTAATCTGAACACTTCCATAAATATAAACTACACCAAAGCAACTAATCAATTTGGCAAAATATTCGACTTCGAGGAGTGGTTTGCAGAACTCAGTTCGGTCTTTTCAGACAAAACGGACTTTAGAGTTTTTATTGACTATGCACAAGATCAACTCAAAAACGAAAGTAATCGTTTTTCATCTGGTTTTTTTGTTAACCACAGCTTACCATATCATATAAAAAACTTAATTTTTGAGTTTAATACACAAACATTTAAGCGCGACGAAATAACAACGATAAACCATGTTGGTGATTTGACGCTACGTTATAAATCTAAGCTCTTTTTGACCATACTAGCCGAGTGGAGTAATGACCGTTTTTTGACAGATAATTCTAGAGTTTGGTTGGGATCAACGGTAAACTACAAATGGAATAATAAAAACACCTTTACCTTATTTGCTGGAGAAAGAAGAGGCGGACCAGCTTGTAATGCTGGGATATGCTATGAGATACTTGATTTTAAGGGCATTGAGTTCAGGTGGGTTTCCCGTTTATAGCTTTTTGAAATTAGAAAACCACTGCATTACGTTTGGGTTTTTGAGTGCATCTAACGAAATCACATCTTCTAGTTTTTCGCCCTGTAAAAGGCGTTTGATAGGTATTTCCACTTTTTTTCCACTTATCGTGTAAGGAATTTCAGGTGCGTTAAATATTTGATCTGGCACATGACGAGGTGAGCAGGTATTGCGAATATGTGTTTTTAACTCTTTAAAGTTTAAGTTCTCATTTGACTGAATAAACAACACTAACTCGTCTGTATCCCCATATTGTAAGTGCACCATAAGCGCGTCTTCAACTTCCTGGAATTGCGCCAAAGCAGCGTAAATCTCAGCTGTTCCAATACGCACACCAAACCGATTTAGTGTTGCGTCTGAACGTCCATAAATAACAATTCCCCCGTTTTTGGTTATCGCTGCCCAATCTCCATGACTCCAAACAGATTCAAACATTGAAAAATAGCTTTGCTTATAGCGCAAAAAATTTGGGTCGCTGAGCAAATAAATCGGCATAGAAAGTAAGGGGGCGGTAAGCACCAATTCGCCTGGCGTTTCAGTTATACTATTCCCATCAGCGCTCCAAACCTCCACAGCAGCACCTAACATTTTACATTGGATTTCACCTGGGATAACGGGCATATCAGGATGACCACCCACAAAGGCTGTACATACGTCAGAACCCCCGCTTAAGGAAATCATTTGTGTTTGTGGAAATTGCTGTTGCAATTTCTGACATAGTTCTGTCGACATAGGCGAACCCGTAGAACCCATTGTTTTTAGAAATGGAAAATTAGTTGATTGCAAAAATGCTGAGGGTTGCTCCATCTGTTTTTGAAAATATACCGCTCCCCCACCAAAATGGTTGATTTTTGCCGCTTTGGCAAAACGCCAAAGGGTATCTTCTTGTGGATAATTGGGTGCCCCCTGATACAGACAAAGCGTTGCCCCAGAAAGCAGGCTACTAAGTGCGTAATTCCACATCATCCAACCTGTAGTAGAATACCAAAAATACGTATCCCCTTCACAAACATTTTGATGCAATGCAAGTGCTTTGAGGTGCTCCAAAAGCATATGTCCAGTTCCATGTACCAGTGCTTTTGGCTTTCCTGTAGTCCCCGAAGAAAACAACACCCAAATGGGGTCAGAAAAGGAAACGGAAACAAATTGAAGTTGGTCTATTTGGGCAGACGCATCGTCAAAAACAGCATGTGCATCTAAATGAATCGTATGTGTAATGGACTGAATTTGCTTTTGAATTGCTGCTATACGCTCCGTGCAATCGTGCTGCTTTCCATTGTATTGATATGATTGATGCGCAAAAAGTACTTTAGGTTGGAGTTGTGAAAAGCGATCGCAAACAGCAGGTGTACCAAAATCTGGCGAACAAGAGGACCACACTGCACCTAAGGCATTTGTCGCCAAAAACGCTGCAACGGTCTCGGGGCTATTTATACCAAAACACACCACAGCATCGCCCTTTTTTACGCCTTGTGCTATAAGTTCTTTTTGAAAGCTATATGTTTTTGCGATAAGCTGCGCCCAACTAATCTCGAGAAGCTTTTCCGTTTCGTTTTGGAACACCAAAGCAGCACGTTCAGACGAGACATTTTTAAAAATATGTTTGGCGTAATTTAATGTAGCTCCTGTAAACCACTTGGTTTTCCAAAAATGATTTCCTGGCATAAAAACCTCTTGGTAAGGGCTGTCAAAATCAACATCAAAAAAGCGTGCAATACTTTCCCAAAACATACCTTGTTCAGTGATACTCCATTGGTGAAGACTGTCGTAATCGAGAAAGCTTAACCCATAGGACTGCTGCAAAAAAGCGGTGTATTCTTGAAGTCGAGAAATTGTTTTGGGTTGCATAGGGGTAAGATACAATCTTCTATTGAAACATGTATTTTCATTTATCAAAAACACACACTACAGTTATCTAAAGAAATAAACCTACTCCACCGTCACTGACTTCGCTAAATTTCGTGGTTGGTCCACGTTGCACCCACGCATTACAGCAATATGATACGACAATAATTGAAGGGGAATAGAAGCTAAAATAGGCACCAAGGCTTCGGTAACCTCAGGGATTTCAATCACATGGTCCGATAATAATTTTACACTTTCATCGCCTTTGGTCACTATTGAGATAATTTTAGCATTCCGAGATTTTATCTCTTGCACATTACTAACGATTTTCTCATAATGCCCCTTGTTGGTGGCAATAACCACTACAGGCATGTTTTCGTCAATAAGTGCAATAGGGCCGTGTTTCATTTCAGCAGCAGGATAGCCCTCAGCATGGATATAGGAGATTTCCTTTAGCTTAAGTGCTCCCTCTAATGCCGCAGGGAAATTATAGCCCCTTCCCAAATACAAAAAGTTAGTAGCGTCTTTGTACGCGGCAGCAATTTTTTTGATTAATGCATCGTATTTGAGTACCGTTTGAACTTGACTTGGAAGCGACACCAATTGTGTAGCTACTCTATTAAAATTATCTTTATCAATAGTTCCTTTTAGTTGACCTAAACGCAGTGCCATCATCGTAATCACAGTGAGTTGCGTGGTAAATGCTTTGGTAGATGCTACCCCAATTTCAGGACCAGCGTGCGTATACGCACCCGAGTCGGTTTCTCTAGCAATAGACGACCCTACCACGTTACAAACACCAAACACAAAGGCACCCTTTTCTTTGGCAAGCTTAATTGCCGCTAGCGTATCTGCAGTTTCCCCAGATTGTGAAATAGCGATAACAACATCCCCTTTGTTTATAACAGGATTACGGTATCGGAACTCCGAGGCGTACTCTACCTCAACAGGGATCCGTGCAGCATCTTCGAATAAGTACTCGGCCACAAGACCTGCATGCCAAGACGTACCACAGGCAACAATAGTGATACGTTCGGCTTGTTGAAAAACGTCCAAGTGTTGTTCAATACCAGAAATATTTATTTTTTGATCTTCCACAAACAAACGTCCTCGAAACGTATCTGTTATCGCTGTTGGCTGTTCGTGAATTTCTTTCAGCATAAAATGATCAAACCCACCTTTTTCAATCTTTTCTAACGACAATTGAATCTCTTGAATCTTAGGAGTTACAGCGGTATCACTCGTAATTGAATACATCTTAAATCCCTTTTTTCTAGAAATAACCGCCATTTCATTGTCTTCCAAATAAATGGTTCTATTGGTATATTCTATAAATGGAGAGGCGTCTGAGGCAATAAAATACTCGTCTTTTCCAATACCAATTGCTAACGGGCTACCAAGCTTGGCAACGATAACTTCGTTTGGTCTTTCGTTATCAAATACCGCAATGGCATAGGCACCAACCACTTGATTAAGCGCAATCTGTACGGCTTGTCCAATTTTAACATTTTGAGAAGTTTTGACATATTCAATAAGATTAACCAAAACTTCGGTGTCTGTATCTGATGAAAAGGTAAATCCATTTTCAATCAAAATCTTTTTTATGCTTGCGTAATTTTCGATAATCCCGTTGTGAACAATCGATATATTTCCAGAGTTTGAGGTATGCGGATGAGAGTTTAGGTTAGATGGAATTCCGTGCGTAGCCCAACGCGTATGCCCTAATCCTAATGTGTTTCCGTTCATCTCTTGATTTGTAACAAGCTGTTCTAAATCGGAAACCTTCCCTTTGGTTTTAAGAAGATGGGTTTCATTCCCAAAAAGTGTAATTCCAGCGCTATCATATCCTCTATATTCAAGACGTTTTAGTCCTTTGATAATAATGGGATAGGCATCTCTATGGCCAATGTATCCTACAATTCCACACATAATTATTGCTTTTTGTGAAAACTAAATTTTTACAAAGATATTGTATTAATTAAAAGATGAGATAACGTTCCCAATACAATAGTTTCAGTTTTTTGGCATAGCAACCTACTTAACTTCGTTTCGAGGAGATTAGCTTCTCTTTGAAACTAAAAAATCCCAATGCTATGCATCAGGATTTTAATGATGTGGGCGCTGAGGGATTCGAACCCCCGACCCCCTCGGTGTAAACGAGGTGCTCTGAACCAACTGAGCTAAGCGCCCGAGGGCTGCAAATATATAAAAATCAATTCGTTCAAAAATTACTTTTGTCGTAATTTTTTAAGGCAGTATTTCCGCCACTACAAACAAACTTCCACCGACAAATATTAAATCATCATTAGCTGCCGTTGCTTTGGCTTCGGCTAGCGCATTTTTCACATTTGCATAGGTACTAAAACTAAAGTTTTCCTTCTTAAATTTGGCTGCCAAATCCGTAACCTGCATAGCTCTAGGCACGTCAGCTGCACATAAATAGTAATATGCTTTTTTGGGTAACAATGCTAGAATAGCATCTAAATTTTTATCTGCAACTACTCCAAAAACAATATGTAAGACTTTAAAATGCTCATGCTTTAATTGAGCAAAAACAGCTTTTAACCCTGCTGGATTATGTGCCACATCTGCAATGATTTTGGGCTGTTCGCCTATTATTTCCCACCGCCCACGTAAACCGGTGTTTGAAACTACGTTTTGCAAACCACTTTTTATAGCTGCTTTTGAAATAGAGAATTGAGGCAATTCCTTAACAAGCGAAACCAAGCCGTTGATGTTTTGTTTTTGATAATCCCCTAACAAATCGGTTTTGTAATTCTGCTGAGATGCAATATGCAGGGGAGCGTTTTTTTGCTGTGCTATTGCTTCAAAAACGGGAAAGGTCTCAGCATCGTGTTCCACCACAACTACAGGCGTTTTCGGCTTTATAATTCCTGCTTTTTCTCGTGCTATTTCGGCTCGGGTAGTTCCTAAAAATTGCTGGTGATCTAAACTGATATTGGTAATCAAACAAGCTTCTGGTGAAATCACATTGGTGGCATCAAATCGTCCACCTAACCCTACTTCAATCACGGCCACATCTACTTGTTGAGAAGCGAAATAATCAAACGCAAGTGCTACCGTCATTTCAAAAAACGAAAAAGCTTCAGCTTCAAAAAATGCATTGTTATTATGCACAAACGAGACAATAAATTCTTCAGCTATTGGCGTACCGTTTATTCGGATGCGCTCTCTAAAGTCTTTCAAATGTGGAGAAGTGTAAAGTCCAACAGAGTAACCGGCCTCTTGCAAAACAGCTGCGAGCATATGAGAAGAGGAACCTTTGCCATTTGTTCCTGCAACGTGTATGCTTTTAAATTTTGCCTGCGGGTTATCCAAATGAGCAACCAGCGCAGTAATTCGGTCTAAATTTGGATTGAGTGCAGCGGCACCCACACGTTGATACATGGGAAGTTGTGCATACAGCCATTGTAGCGTAGCCGCATAATCCATTACACAAATATGTAATCGCGTAACAGCATAAAGGTAATGTAACCTGTTACAAAACCAACAAATGCCAACAGTGAAATCTTCTTGAAGTACCAGAAAAAATTGATTTTTTCCATGCCCATAGCTACTACGCCAGCGGCAGAACCAAAAATCAGCATACTACCGCCAGTACCTGCAGCAAAAGCAATGGCGTGCCAAAGCGGGTCATCTATACCCTGAGAAAACATACCCATACTTGCAGCAACAAGCGGAACATTGTCGATTACGGCTGAACCCGAACCAAGCAACGCCACTACAACGTCCATATTAGGAAATGTAGCCGTTAAATCTTGCGCAAAATTAAACAACAAACCCAACGACTCTAACGCGGCTACCGCCATTAAAATTCCTAAGAAAAAGAAGATACTAGGTAACTCAATTTTAGTTAGTGCAGTGTGAACAGGACTGTGTGAGCCGTGTGCATCAGATGTGGAGTCAATGGTTGACATCGAAAATTTTGTGTTACTGAAAATTTCTGCAAAAGCTGCTACAACCGCCAATGAAAGCATCATACCAACGTAAGGGGGCAAATGCGTTACCGTTTTAAAAATAGGAACAAATAAAATAGAGCCTAGTCCTAAATAAAGCATGGTGGCGCTAAAGCGCGTTTTGGAATTCTCACTGACTTCTACAGCATCTATTTTTCCTTTAAAGGCTTTGTAGCGACTCGCAATAAGTGTAGGCACAACCATACAAACCAAAGAAGGAATAAGTAAATATTTTATAAGCTCTGGCGTGGTTACTTTTTTACCAATCCACAACATCGTTGTGGTAACATCACCAATCGGCGACCAAGCGCCACCCGCATTTGCAGCCACAATAATAAGTCCTGCAAACCAAAGCCTGGTCTCGCGTTCTTTAACTACTTTTTGCAATATCGTTATAAGGACAATTGTGGCGGTAAGGTTGTCAATAATAGCGGATAATATAAATGCCAAAATGGAAAAAATCCACAACAACTTGACTTTGCTTCGCGTTCGAATAAATCCTTTAATAGTGGCAAATCCATCAAAATAGTCAATGATTTCAACAATGGTCATGGCACCCAAAAGGAAAACTAAAATTTCTGCTGTTTTACCTAAATGATGAAGTAGAATTTCATCTATATGAGTTTCATGCAGACTTTTAGAAACTGTATCTACGTCAAAAACAGGAAGATGGCCGAGTGCAATGAGTGCCCATAAAATAGCCATCATGGCAAGGGCAGGGATAAGTTTGTCTATTTTGAGGTTATGTTCGAGGGTTATGGAGAGATAACCTAAAAAGAATACAATGAGGATAATGGTTTCCATGCAATTTGGTGTGTGATATTAGAATTAACAAATATAGCAATGTAATAGGGTTTGAAAAATAAGATTTTTAAGTAATTACGCTTTCATAATATTACCTTAATGGGATTATTTTTATATATTTAAGATTATAACCCCCTCAAAACAATGATACATCATTGAAAATTAATACATAAAATGATTTACACCCCTAAAAAAATAGGGGTGTAAATCAAAATATTAGTGCATTTGTTATTTGTTAATTTTAATACCTTGAATTTAACGTTTTCATAATATTAATACTAGATTTTGGGAATACAGTAGTTGCATATAATAAAAATACATACTTATTTAAATAATATAAAGTCAAAATTTATATTTGAGAAAAATTCAATATGCTACCTAATCCTCAAGGTTTATACCATCCAGAAAATGAGCACGACAACTGTGGTGCCGGCTTTATTTGCAGCCTAGAAGGCAAACGCACAAATGATATCATTCACAAGGCCTTAGATATTCTTGTGAAATTGGAGCATCGTGGCGCAGTTAGTGCCGATGGAAAAACCGGAGATGGTGCTGGAATTCTCATTGATATCCCACATGACTACTTAAGTGAAGTTTGTTCTTTCAATGTACCCGAGCCGCAAACTTATGCGCTTGGTATGGTATTTTTACCGCAAAAATTAAACCAACGCACACACTGCATCGAAGTTTTTGAGGAGGAACTTAGCAGACAAAATCTTAGCATTATTGGATGGCGTGATGTTCCTGTTAACATTGACGTAGTTGGGAGAATTGCAAAACAAACCCTACCGAACATCAAGCAGGTTTTTGTAAAAGATGCCACAGGCTCACTTACCGAAGATCAACTTAACACCAAAGCTTTTATTGCACGTAAGCGCGCCGAACACCGCGTGTATGCCAGCAAAATGTCGGAAAGTAGTTATTTCTATTTGCCAAGTTTTTCTACTCGTACCGTAATATACAAAGGATTACTTATGCCTGAGGATATTGAAGGATTCTATATGGACCTTAAAGATCCGCGAGTAGTTACGCGATTGGCACTTGTACATCAACGTTTTTCTACCAATACATTCCCAACTTGGGATTTGGCACAACCCTTCCGCTACATGTGTCACAATGGTGAAATAAACACCTACCGAGGAAATGTGATTCGTATGAAAGCGCGCGAAGAGCTTTTTGCAAACGACTTTTTTGGGGAAGACATGAAGTATATCACGCCAGTTGTATTGCCTGGAAAATCGGATTCTTCCTCCATGGACATGGTCGTAGAATTGCTATTACATTCAGGGCGTTCACTTCCTGAAGTTATGATGATGCTGGTACCCGAAGCTTGGGAAAAACATCAATCTATGGACCCCGCCAAAAAAGACTTTTACGCTTATAATTCATGTATCATGGAGCCGTGGGACGGACCTGCATCTGTACCTTTTACAGACGGAAAATACATTGGGGCTTTATTAGACCGAAACGGACTTCGTCCATCGCGCTATACGGTAACCAAAGACGGTTATGTAGTTATGTCTTCTGAAACAGGTGTAATTGATATCGATCCTGCTAACGTATCCCTACACGGACGTTTAGAGCCGGGACGTATGTTCTTGGTAGACATGGAAGAAGGTCGCATCATTGAAGATCGTGAAGTAAAAGAAAAAGTTTCTGCCAAACACCCCTATGGCGATTGGTTAAAAGAAAATTTACTCCCGCTTAAAGAAGTTCCATATACAGGTAACAAAACCTCTGTTGAAGTTGAGCCCTATATCAAGCGTTTACAAGCCTTTGGATATACCGAAGAGGATATCAGAACGCTGATTACGCCGATGAGTACACAGGGGAAAGAAGCAATTGGTTCTATGGGAACAGATACGCCCTTGGCAGTACTTTCCAATAAGCCGCAGTTACTCTACAACTACTTTAAACAATTGTTTGCTCAGGTAACAAACCCACCTCTTGATGGAATTCGCGAGGAAATCGTAACAGACACTTCAATGTCCGTAGGAAGCGACGTCAATATTTTTGATGTTACTGCTGATCATGCCAAAAAACTACGCATCCAAAACCCGATTATTTCTAACGAAGATTTGGATAAGATTAAATTTATTGAACACGAAAACTTTAGCACAAGTTCTGTTTCTGCACTTTACGATGTACAGTCGGGCAACAACGGCTTAGAGCGTGCTTTAGATGCTTTGCTCTTGGATGTTAAGAAAAAAGTTGAGGCTGGATCCAATATTATTATTCTTTCAGATAGAGGGATAAGCGATGAAAAAGCACCAATTCCTATGTTGTTGGCGTGTGCACACGTACACCACGGCATGATGAAACATCGCTTGCGTTCCAATTTTGGAATCATTATTGAATCTGCGGAACCCCGCGAACCACACCACTTTGCGCTGTTGTTTGGATATGGCGCAAGTGCCATCAACCCGTATATGGTAAACGAAGTCATTGAGCATCAAATTGAAACAGGTGCTATCAAAGGACTTTCTGCTGAAAATGCCATTGCAAATTTCAACAAGGCCATTGCCAAAGGATTGGTTAAAGTGATGAATAAAATTGGTATTTCTACGTTGCACTCGTACCGTGGAGCACAAATTTTTGAAGCGCTTGGACTAAGTAAGAAATTCATCAACACCTATTTCTGCAATACCGCTACGCGTATTGAGGGTATTGGACTCAAGGAAGTAGAGCAAGAAATTGCAAAACGTCACAGTTTTGCCTTCGGGGAAAAAGCTGCTGGCGAAGATTTAGACTTAGAAATTGGCGGTAGCTACCGTTGGCGTAGAAATGGTGAAGCGCATATGCTAAACCCCGCTAGTATTGCCAAACTGCAACTCGCTACCAACAAAGGGAGTTACGATACTTTTGAAGAATACTCAACGTTAGTAAACGATCAATCCAAACAATTGATGACCCTCCGTGGCATGTTTGAGTTTACCGACTTAGATCCCATTCCAATTGAAGAAGTTGAGCCGTGGACGGCTATTGTAAAGCGCTTTAAAACAGGAGCGATGTCTTTGGGTTCTATCAGCGAAGAAGCACATGAAAACTTAGCCAAAGCCATGAACCGCATTGGAGGTAAAAGTAACTCTGGTGAAGGGGGTGAAGACCCACGACGCTTTACTCGCGATGAAGATGGCGAATGGCGTAATTCTGCTATTAAGCAAGTTGCATCGGGAAGGTTTGGCGTATCGTCACATTACCTTACAAATGCGCGCGAGATTCAAATTAAAATGGCACAAGGAGCAAAGCCTGGAGAAGGCGGTCAGCTTCCTGGTGCAAAAGTAAATCCATATATCGCCTCGGTGCGAAACTCTACGCCGTATGTAGGGCTAATTTCGCCACCACCTCACCACGATATTTATTCTATTGAGGATTTGGCACAGCTTATTTATGACCTGAAAAATGCCAACCGTGAAGCGCGAATTAATGTAAAGCTCGTTTCTGAAGTAGGCGTTGGAACCATTGCTGCTGGTGTTGCTAAAGCAAAAGCAGATGTAATTTTAATTTCGGGTTATGACGGTGGTACAGGTGCTTCGCCTTTAACTTCGTTAAAACACGCTGGATTGCCTTGGGAACTTGGTATTGCCGAAGCACAACAAACACTTGTCATGAACGACCTCCGCGGACGTATCGTTATGGAGTGTGATGGGCAAATGAAAACGGGACGTGATGTTGCTATTGCGTGTCTTTTAGGGGCTGAGGAATTTGGTTTCTCTACTGCACCGCTTGTTGCTTCTGGTTGTATTATGATGCGTGCATGTCACCTAAATACATGTCCTGTTGGAATTGCAACGCAAGACCCAGAACTACGTAAAAACTTTAAAGGGAAGCCTGAGCACGTCATTAACTTTATGCACTTTGTGGCAGAAGAAATGCGCGCTATTATGGCACAACTTGGCTTTAGAAGTGTTGACGAAATGGTGGGACAAAGCCAAAAGATAAACATGAACTCTGCCATTGAGCACTACAAAGCGCAGGGCATTGATTTATCTGCTATTTTATACAAGCCTGATGTTGCTGAAAACGTTCCGGTTCGAAATATGTCTAAGCAAGACCACGGTCTTGACAACGTACTTGACGTGGATATTGTGTCAAAAGCGCAAAAAGCGATTATTTCGAAAGAGCCGCAAACACTGCATTTTGACATCAAAAATACCGACAGAAGTGTTGGTGCATTATTGAGTAATGAAATCTCTAAAACACACGGTCGTGATGGGCTTCCAGCCGATACGCTTAAGCTGTTATTTACTGGAGCTGCAGGACAAAGTTTTGGCTGTTTTGCCACCAAAGGACTTCACATGGAAGTTACGGGGAACGCCAATGACTACTTTGGAAAAGGACTTTCAGGCGCACGCTT
>JAACDD010000013.1 GCA_009937085.1 Bacteroidota bacterium | reverse complement strand
GAAACAATTTCACCTTCAGTTCCTTTGTGATCGCCAGCAATCACGCGAACTTTATCTCCAGATTTAAATTTTATTTTACTCATAATTATAGTACTTCAGGAGCTAAGGAAATTATTTTCATAAACTTACGATCACGTAACTCGCGAGCAACAGGACCAAATACACGTGTACCACGCATTTCGCCTTGTGCGTCTAAAAGTACGCATGCATTTTCGTCAAAGCGGATATACGATCCATCAGGACGACGAATTTCTTTTTTAGTGCGTACCACAACAGCAGTTGACACTTGTCCTTTTTTTACTGAGCCATTCGGCGTCGCTTCTTTTACGGTAACCACAATTTTGTCACCAATGGAAGCATATCTACGCTTTGTACCACCCAATACGCGAATGGTAAGCACTTCTTTGGCGCCAGTGTTGTCGGCTACTCTAAGTCTTGATTCTTGTTGTAACATTACTTTGCTCTTTCAATGATTTCAACCAAACGCCAGCATTTTGATGCACTCATAGGGCGTGTTTCCATGATTTTTACTGTATCTCCGATGTTGCAATCGTTTGTTTCATCGTGCGCTACGTACTTCTTAGTTTTCAAAACGAACTTTCCGTACATCGGGTGTTTTACACGTTTCACTTCAGATACTACAATAGATTTTTGCATTTTGTTGCTTGTAACAACTCCGATACGTTCTTTACGTAAATTTCTAGTCTCCATAATTACGCTTTTTCTAATGTTCGTTTTATTAGTGCCGTTTTGATACGTGCAATTGTTCTACGCTGCTCACGTAAAGAAATTGGATTCTCTAGTGGCGATAATGCGTGAGTAGCACGAGCAGTTTCGTAGCTTTTTTGAAATGCTGTAAGCTTTTCGTTAAGCTCTTCAACCGATAATTCGTTAATCTCTGTTTGTTTCATACCTAATTCTTATGCTTCGAAATCACGAGCGATAATAAACTTTGTTTTAACTGGTAATTTTTGAGCTGCTAGTCGCAATGCTTCTTTAGCAACATCCATTGGCACGCCTGAAATCTCAAACATAATGCGTCCTGGTTTTACTACAGCTACATAATGATCTAATGCACCTTTACCTTTACCCATACGTACCTCAAGCGGTTTTTTAGTGATGGGTTTGTCTGGAAATATTTTAATCCACAATTGTCCTTCACGTTTCATGTAACGAGTGGCAGCAACACGCGCAGCCTCTATTTGGCGCGATGTGATAAATTTGGAATCAAGTGCTTTGATACCAAACATTCCATTCGATAATTCATGTCCACGTTGCGATAGGCCTTTCATACGGCCTTTCTGCATTTTGCGGTGTTTTGTTCTTTTCGGTTGTAACATGACCTAAACTTTATTTTCTACGGCGAGGACCACGTCCACCGCGGTTTTCGTTTTTTCCTTTGGCAGCACCTAAACTCATTCCCACAAGTGGAGAAAGCTCACGCTTACCATATACCTCACCTTTCATAATCCATACTTTAATGCCCAAACGGCCATAAGTAGTATGTGCCTCAACAAGAGCGTAATCAATGTCTGCACGGAATGTAGACAATGGGATACGACCATCTTTGTAGCTTTCTGAACGTGCCATTTCAGCACCGTTCAAACGACCTGAAATTTGAATTTTAATACCCTCAGCGTTCATACGCATTGCAGCAGCAATGGCCATTTTAATCGCGCGACGATATGAAATACGACTTTCAATTTGACGTGCAACACTTGCACCAACTAATTGCGCTTCAAGTTCTGGACGCTTGATTTCAAAAATATTCAATTGAACCTCTTTGCTTGTAATCTTTTTAAGCTCTTCTTTTAGCTTATCTACTTCTTGACCACCTTTTCCAATGATAATTCCTGGACGTGCTGTGGTAATGGTAATGGTAACAAGCTTTAGTGTACGTTCAATAATCACACGCGAAACACTTGCCTTAGCAAGACGTGCATGAACATAGCGACGGATTTTATCGTCTTCGGCAAGCTTGTCGCCGTAGTCGTTGCCTCCGTACCAGTTAGATTCCCATCCGCGGATGATCCCTAATCTATTGCCTATTGGATTTGTTTTTTGTCCCATATTCGGTGTTAGCTTTGCGCGTTATCTTTAGCTCCAAGCACGAGTGTTACGTGGTTTGAGCGTTTTCTAATTCGATGTCCTCTTCCTTGTGGTGCTGGGCGCAAACGCTTTAGCATTGTGCCGCTATCCACTCGGATTTCTTTAACATAAAGACCTGCTTTCTCAACGTCAGCGTCTTCGTTTTTGGCTTGCCAATTGGCAATAGCCGATAATAAAAGTTTTTCTAAGCGACGTGATGATTCTTTTGCACTAAAACGCAAAATAGACAACGCCTTTTCAGCACCTTCACCGCGAATCAAATCTGCCATAAGGCGCATTTTACGTGGCGATGTTGGGCAATCGTTTAGCTTAGCAAAAGCAATGTGCTTTCGGTTTTCTTTTAACTGTACTGCAGTTTCTCTTTTACGAACTCCCATAGCTTATTTCTTTCCTTTGTTTTTAGCTCCAGCGTGACCACGGAACGAACGGGTTGGTGAAAATTCACCTAACTTATGTCCTACCATGTTCTCGGTTACATATACCGGAACAAACTGACGACCGTTGTGTACAGCTATTGTTTGTCCAACAAAATCGGGGGTAATCATAGAAGCGCGTGACCAAGTTTTAATAACTGACTTTTTGCCAGATTCAACATTGGTTTGTACTTTCTTTACCAAGCTATGATGTACGTAAGGTCCTTTTTTTAGTGATCGAGCCATTGCTTATTTTTTTCTACGTTCAATAATGTACTTGTTAGACGCCTTGTTTTTGTTACGTGTGCGGTAGCCTTTTGCAGGAATACCATTACGTGAACGTGGATGTCCACCAGAAGCACGTCCTTCACCACCACCCATGGGGTGATCTACAGGATTCATTACTACTGGACGCGTTCTTGGACGACGACCTAACCAACGGCTTCGGCCTGCCTTTCCAGAAACCACCAACTGGTGATCTGAATTTGAAACGGTACCAATCGTAGCCAAACAAGACGTTAGAATCATACGCGTTTCACCAGATGGTAATTTGATAGTTGCAAACTTACCGTCACGTGCCATAAGCTGTGCAAATGCACCAGCACTACGTGCGATAGTTGCGCCTTGCCCTGGGTGTAACTCAATACAAGAAATAATAGTACCCAATGGAATGTTTGCCAAAGGCATCGCATTTCCAATTTCAGGTTGTACATTATCACCAGAGACAACTTCTTGACCTACTTTAAGACCAGCTTGCGCAATGATATAGCGCTTTTCGCCATCAGCGAACTGAACTAAAGCAATAAAAGCAGATCGGTTAGGATCATACTCAATTGTTTTAACCTCAGCGGGAGCATCAAAACGGTTGCGTTTAAAATCGATAATACGGTAGCGTTTTTTATGACCACCACCAATGTAGCGAGACGTCATACGTCCGCTGTTGTTACGACCACCTGAACGTTTTTTCGGAGTAAGCAAGCTTTTCTCCGGCTTATCAGTAGTAATGGCGTCGTTTCCATTTACTACTCTACCGCGCTGTCCAGGAGTTATAGGTTTGAGTTTTCTAACTGACATCCTATTCTATTATAAATTACTGTAAAAATCAATGTTTTCCCCCTCGGCTACTTCCACAACTGCGCGTTTGGTAGCGTTGGTTTTCGAATGCTGAATACCATTTTTGGTATAGCGTGATCGTCTTTCTGGTCCGTAGTTAAGTGTACGCACTTTTTCTACGGTTACACCATAAGCAGCTTCAACCGCTTTTTTAATTTCAACCTTATTCGCTTTTGGGTTTACCAAAAACGTGTAACGGTTGCGTAACTCGCTTTCGCGGGTTGCTTTTTCGGTAATGACGGGTTTTAGCAAAATACTCATCGTGTATTATTTACTCAGATTAGCTTCAATGGCAGCCACGGCACTTTCTGCAAGAACCAAATGCTGCGCATTCATAATTTTATATGTATTCAACTCGTCGTTCGTAAGTACTTCTGTTGAAGTAAGGTTTCTTCCAGACAAGTAAACGTTTTGGCTAGGCGCACCTAAAACCCAAAGTGATTTTTTATCTGCAACTCCCAAAGCACTAAGTGCTGCTTGGAACGATTTTGTTTTTGGTGCATCAAACTGAAAGTCTTCAACAACCGTAATATTCTTTTGTTTTGCCTTTAGGCTAAACGCAGATTTACGTGCTAAACGCTTTACGTTTTTGTTCACCTTCTGGTTGTATGAGCGAACACGAGGTCCAAACACACGACCACCACCGCGAAACAACGGGTTTTTGATGCTACCCGCTCGGGCAGTACCTGTACCTTTTTGTTTCTTAATCTTGCGTGTACTTCCTGTGATTTCAGCACGTTCTTTAGCTTTGTGCGTTCCTTGACGCTGATGTGCCAAATATTGCTTTACATCTAAATACAGTGCATGCTCATTTGGCTCAACACCAAAAATGGCTTTGTCTAACGCAACAGTGCGTCCTGTATCTTTTCCGTTAATATCAACTACTGCTACTTTCATTACTTGCGAATTAAAATGAACGCATTCTTGTGACCAGGTACACAACCTTTAACCACTATTAGCTTTTTTTCAGGTACTACTTTAAGTAGACGTAAATTCTGTACGGTTACTTTTTCGTTCCCCATCTGTCCAGCCATGCGCATTCCTTTGAATACACGTGCAGGATAAGAAGCAGCTCCAATAGAACCTGGTGCACGTAAACGGTTATGCTGACCGTGTGTGGCTTGACCAACACCGCCAAAACCATGACGCTTTACAACTCCTTGGAAACCTTTACCTTTAGAAGTACCTGTAATATCTACAAATTCTCCCGCAGCAAAATGATCAACCGTAATGGTATCACCAAGTTTGTAATCTGCTTCAAAATCTTGAAACTCTACAAGTTTGCGCTTTGGCGCTGTGCTTGCTTTTTTGAAATGACCGCCTGCAGCTTTAGTTACATTTCGTTCGGGTTTGTCGTCAAAACCTAACTGTAATGCTTCGTAGCCGTCATTTTCTTTAGTACGTACTTGGGTAACCACGCATGGTCCTGCTTCGATAACGGTACAGGGAAGATTTTTCCCATTCTCGTCAAAGATGCTCGTCATACCAATTTTTCTACCTATTAAACCAGACATAATCTGAATGTTTACTCCCTTAGGGTGTTATACTTTAATTTCTACTTCTACGCCGCTTGGCAACTCTAATTTCATCAAGGCATCAATTGTCTTTGATGAAGAACTATAAATGTCCAACAAACGCTTGTACGAGCTAAGTTGAAACTGCTCGCGCGATTTTTTATTAACGTGTGGCGAACGCAAAACCGTGAAAAGTTTTTTGTGCGTTGGTAATGGGATAGGACCCGTTACCACAGCACCAGTTGACTTTACGGTCTTCACGATTTTTTCGGCAGAGCGATCTACCAAATTGTAATCGTACGATTTAAGTTTAATTCTAATTTTTTGACTCATCGTAAATGATTTAAGCTTTTTGTCCTTTTACTTCAGCAATTACTGCCTCGGAAATGTTAGACGGTGTTTGTTCATAGTGTGAAAACTCCATTGTTGAAGTAGCACGACCAGAAGATAATGTACGTAACGAGGTTACATAACCAAACATTTCTGAAAGCGGTACGTTGGCTTTAACTACCTTCGAACCTGCACGATCATCCATGCTGTTTACTTGTCCACGACGACGGTTAAGGTCACCTACAATATCACCCATGTTTTCCTCGGGCGTAAGTACCTCTAATTTCATTATCGGTTCCATAATAACGGCACCAGCTGCTTTCGCTGCTGACTTATAACCCATTTTGGCAGCCAATTCAAACGAAAGTGAATCGGAATCCACAGGGTGGAAAGAACCGTCTTTTAATGTTACCTTAATTGCGTCTATTTCAAAACCAGCTAATGGCCCATTGGACATGGCTTGTTTGAAACCTTTTTCAACAGATGGGATATATTCTTTTGGAACGTTACCCCCTTTAATTTTATTTACAAACTCTAAACCTGATTTGCCTTCTTCAGCTGGCTCAAGAGTAAATACAATGTCCGCAAACTTACCACGACCACCCGATTGCTTTTTGTACACTTCACGGTGATCCGTAGAATCTGTAATAGCTTCTTTGTACTCAACTTGAGGTTGACCTTGGTTTACATCAACCTTAAACTCACGTCTAAGACGGTCAACAATAATATCAAGGTGAAGCTCGCCCATTCCAGAAATAATAGTTTGGCCAGAAGCCTCATCTGTTTTTACTTGGAACGTTGGGTCTTCCTCTGCAAGTTTGGCAAGAGCCATTCCTAATTTATCAACGTCTGCTTTTGTTTTTGGCTCAACCGCAATACCGATTACAGGATCAGGGAAGTCCATACTTTCTAAAATGATAGGAGACTTTTCTGCTGAAAGCGTATCACCCGTCTTAATATCTTTAAAACCTACAGCTGCACCAATATCACCCGCTTCAATAAAGTCAATGGAGTTTTGCTTGTTGGCATGCATCTGATAGATACGAGAAATACGTTCTTTATTCCCAGAACGATTGTTCAACACATAAGAACCTGCATCTAAACGACCAGAATACGCACGGAAAAATGCCAAACGACCAACAAATGGATCTGTAGCAATTTTAAACGCCAACGCAGCAAAAGGATCGTTAACTGAAGGCTTACGAGAAATTTCGTTTCCAGAATCTGGATCCGTACCTACAATCGCCTCTTTATCTTCAGGAGATGGTAAATAGCGACAAACTGCATCTAACAAAAACTGAACACCTTTGTTTTTAAATGCAGAACCACAAATCATTGGAATAATGCTCATGTCTTGCGTAGCTTGACGCAAAGCCTCGTGCACCTCATCCTCAGTGATGCTGTCTGGATCTTCAAAATATTTTTCTAAAAGATTTTCGTCATATTCAGCAACGGCTTCGATAAGCTCGCCACGGAATTTTTCGACATCTTCTTTCATGTCCTCTGGGATATCTACTACATCAAAAGTAGCACCCATATTATCTTCATGCCAGATAATAGCACGGTTTTTTACCAAGTCAACACAACCTCTAAAGTTGTCTTCGTCACCAATTGGAAGTACAATTGGCACAGCGTTAGACTTTAACATCTCACGAACTTGCGTACAAACATTAAGGAAGTTTGAACCCTGGCGATCCATTTTGTTTACAAAGCCCATACGAGGCACTTTATAATTATCTGCCAATCTCCAGTTCGTTTCTGATTGTGGTTCTACACCATCAACAGCAGAAAATAAAAATACAAGTCCATCTAAAACACGAAGTGAACGGTTTACTTCAACTGTAAAGTCAACGTGTCCGGGAGTGTCAATAATATTAAAATGATACGGTTTAGCCCCGTCAACAGGTTTTCCTTGATCTGTTG
>JAACDD010000092.1 GCA_009937085.1 Bacteroidota bacterium | reverse complement strand
GTTACTTTTTCGGCATTATCACAATGCTTATCTACGCGCACTGCTAAGGTTTCTAAACTCTTTGATAATGTCCATGCGTTAAATGGTGACATGGAGGGACCTGTATTGCGAGCAAACAAATACCTTTCACGGATTAAATCGGAACGACCAACGGTTACGCCGCCAAGAACTCTGCCTTGACCATCGATGAGTTTGGTAGCCGAATGAATAACCAAATCAGCTCCAAATTCGATAGGCTTTTGAAGGTAAGGCGTTGCAAAACAGTTGTCGATAACAAGTACCAGATTGTGTTTTTTAGCCAATACACCAAGGCGCTCCAAATCCAACACTTGTAATCCTGGGTTGGTTGGCGATTCGGCGTAAATCACTTTGGTATTAGGTGTAATAAGTTCCTCAAAACGGTCTAAATCTTCCACATCAAAATAGGTGGTTTCAATATTCCATTTGGGTAAAAACTTCGTAAACAAACCGTGTGTTGAACCAAAAACGGCACGTGCAGAAAGAATGTGGTCACCGCTATTCAAAAGAGCAGCAAAAGTACCAAATACGGCAGCCATACCTGTAGCAAAAGCATAACCATCTTCAGCGCCTTCCATCTTGCAAATTTTCTCAACAAATTCACTGGTATTCGGATTTGTAAATCTACTGTATACGTTACCTTCTTTTTCTTCAGCAAAAGAGGCACGCATATCTTCTGCGTCTTCAAAAACAAAGCTCGAAGTCAGAAATAATGGTACGCTGTGTTCGCCTTGTTGCGATCGTTCTAGTTGTGTACGGATTGCATCCGTTTCAAATTTTTTATGCTTTGACATAGTGGATATCATTAACGATTACTGAAAAACTAATTTCGGCTGTTGCCGCTAAGGTTAAAGATACTGAACAATACTTTGTGAATGACAAATGGGCTGCTCTGTAAATTTTTTCAGGTTTTACATCACCAGAAACACGAACTGTAGCATGGATTTTGGTAAATAGCGAAGGTGCAGGCTTGTCATCCCGTTCTCCGTCAACATCAATTTCCAATGAATCAAAAGGCACTTTTTGTTTGTTTAAGATTGAAATGATATCAATGCTTGAACAGCCAGCTACGCCCATAAGCAAAAGCTCCATGGGGCTTGCACCTTGGGGGTTGTCTACAGCTTTATTATCAATAGCTACTTGATGCCCTCTATCGTTTTCCATAGTGGCGTGATAGCCTGCTTTATGCGTTAGTTTTACATTCATATTCGTGTAAGTTTAAACACATCACTTAGCAATGCGTTGAGTTGGTCGTGTTCGATAAGAAACGCATCGTGTCCATGGATAGACGTGATGGTTTTAAAAAACACATTCGGCTTTGCATTCATTAATCTTCGGTAGGTTTCGCGGTTGTCTTCGTGTGTGAAAAACAAGTCGGTATCAATTGAAACCAAATAAATATTTCCCGTTACCTTTTCTACCAATTGCTCAAAAGAAGGTCGGTCTTGACAAATATCAACAGTACCAAGCAAGTGGTTCATAGCCATATAAGCACGCACATCAAATCGACCTGCCAATTGATCGCCATGATGCAACAACCAAGTTTCAACATTGTATTTGTCAAAATTGGGATTAATCGTACGTCCAAACCTAGACTTAAAAGACTGCGGTGTTCGGTAGCATAACATCGCGTGAATACGCGCATCCTCAAGGGGATTATCAGAGTTATGTAATAATCGATCTTGTAATAGCACATTCGCCAAAATCCAGTCAGAGGCTTCCCAATGACATGCAATCGGGATTACGTTTTGGATAAACTGCGGATATGAAACCGCCATTTCCCAAGCCAATGCACCTCCAATAGAGCCACCAATTGCAGCAAATAATTCAGAAATATTAAGTTCGTCTAACGCAATTTTAAATGCTTCAGAAATATCGCGTAAAACCCAGTCTTTATAATCAATTAGGAAATTATCGTCAAAGCCATTTCCAGGAAAATTAAAGGCAATAATGCTATACACTTCAGTGTCTATCAGCTTTTTTGGACCGATAATATCATTCCACCAACCGTCTTCGCCTGAAACAACAGAGTTGCCTGTAAGCGAGTGATTTACCAACACAACGGGTGCGCTATCAAGGGGTTTTCCAAACACTTGATACGTCAACGTCAAAGGGAGAACCCTGCCGCTTTGCAACCGAAAAGAAGGTATGGTATGTTTTTGAAGTGATGACATATTGCCTTTATTCTTTTAAAATTTACAACGTATCAAACGCCGCTTGTAAGTCTGCTTTTAAGTCTTCGATATTTTCCAACCCAACAGACAAACGAATAAGATCGCTAGTAACACCCGTATCTTCTTGTTGCTCGGGTGTAAGCTGTTGGTGCGTGGTACTTGCGTTGTGGATAATCAATGATTTGGAATCTCCAAAATTGGCAAGTAATGAAAATATCTTGGTGTTATCGGCAATTTTCTTAGCCGCTTCAAACCCTCCTTTGGCACCAAAAGTAACAACGCCACTTTTACCATTTGGAAGATATTCATCTGCCAAAGCTTTGTATTTACTAGATGGTAAACCTGGGTAATTTACCCATTCTACGGACTCGTTTTCGCTTAGCCATTCCGCTAATTCAAGTGCGCTTTGGCTGTGCTTTTGCATTCTCACTTCAAGCGTTTCTATCCCTTGAATAATTTGAAAAGCGTTAAACGGACTAATTGCGGCTCCAAGGTCACGTAATCCTTCAACACGAATACGTGCAATGTAAGCTGCTGGCCCTAAAGCTTCGTGGTAGTTTAGACCATGATATGATGGCGAAGGCGACGTAAATTCTGGGAATTTACCACTTGACCAATCAAAAGTACCGGCATCAATAATTACACCTCCCATGGAAGTTCCGTTTCCGTTAATGTACTTAGTAAGTGAGTGAATAACGATGTTAGCTCCGTGCTCAATTGGTTTTAAAAGCGCAGGAGTAGCTACCGTATTATCTACCATAAATGGAATTTTGTGCTTTTTAGCTACTGCTGAAATAGCTTTTAAATCAAGTACATCTAATTTTGGATTTCCTAGCGACTCCGCAAAAATCAAACGTGTATTCTCTTGTATTGCAGCATCAAAATTAGATACATCGTTAGGGTCTACAAAAGTGGTTGTAATACCAAAGCGTGGAAGCATTGATTTTAGCATATTATACGAGCCACCATACAAACTATTTGAAGAAACTATATGATCGCCAGCTTTCAGAAACGTTAGAATTCCTGTAGACGCTGCTGCTGTACCAGAACATGTAGCCACAGCTGCAATACCGCCCTCAAGGCTAGCCATACGCTGTTCTAACACATCATTTGTTGGGTTGTTCAGCCTTGTGTAAATATAGCCAGGCTCTGCAAGTGCAAAAAGGTTAGCAGCGTGGTCGGCATTGTTAAAAACAAAAGAGGTGGATTGATACAATGGTACCGCACGTGTTCCTTGTGTTTGTGTTACATCGTGCCCTTCGTGTAAGGCTTTTGTAGCAAATTTAGATTGACTCATAATATATAATTAAAATTGTGTTTTGAATGTTTGTACTAAATCGAGTTTTTCCCAGGTGAATAACTCCACCTCGCAGTCTATGCGACCGTTATAGGGCGACTCGAAAGTCTTTTTTACGATTTTGGGTGTTCTACCCATATGTCCGTAGGCTGCAGTTTCAAAATAGATCGGGTTTCTAAGTTTTAGACGTTGCTCAATTCCGTATGGTGTTAAGTCAACTAGCTTGGAAATTTTTTCCGCAATTTCCGAATCGTTAAGATTCGTTTTTGCCGTGCCATAGGTGTTTATGAAAATTGACGTTGGCGCAGCCACTCCAATAGCATAACTTAACTGCACTAAAACTTCATCGCATATTCCGGCAGCTACCAAATTTTTGGCAATATGGCGTGCTGCATAAGCAGCACTTCTATCCACTTTGGATGGATCTTTACCGCTAAACGCGCCACCACCGTGAGCGCCTTTTCCGCCATAGGTATCTACAATAATTTTACGCCCTGTTAAACCGGTATCGCCATGAGGACCTCCAATAACAAACTTCCCTGTTGGATTGATATGATACGCAATGTCAGCTCCAAACAAGTCTTGAATTTCTTTGGAATAGCTTGACACAACTTTAGGAATTACCAATTCGATTAAGTCTTTTCTGATTTTTGCTAGCATGACATCATCCACGTCAAAAGCATCGTGTTGGGTAGAAATCACAATGGTATCTACACGCAGCGGTTTGTTATCATCGCTATACTCCAACGTAACTTGTGATTTGGCGTCTGGTCTTAGGTACGGAATTTGTGTTTTTTCTCTTCTAAAATCAGCTAACACACGCATGATGTTGTGCGCAATATCAAGTGCCAAAGGCATGTGATTTTCAGTTTCGTTGTTTGCGTAACCGAACATAATTCCCTGATCACCTGCGCCTTGTTGTTTATCCTCCTCGCGTTCTACGCCTTGATTGATGTCATCAGACTGTTCATGAATGAGCGAGATAACACCACAAGAATCACCAGAAAATTGATAGGCGTCTTCAGTGTAACCAATGCGGTTAATGGTATTTCGTGTAATGGTTTGTAAATCGAGGTAGGTATTGCTTTTAACTTCGCCAGCAACAATCGCTTGGCCTGTTGTAACTAATGTTTCACAGGCAACCTTACTGGATGGGTCAAAGGCAATAAAATGATCTAATAGCGCATCACTAATTTGGTCGGCAACCTTGTCTGGGTGCCCCTCTCCTACTGACTCTGATGTAAAAAAATATGACATTATATTGCTTTTGTAAAGAATAGAGACCGATTGTACTCATCAAAAGCAAGCTGTTTTAGCAGTTTTTTTGAGAGGTTGCAATCAGTCAAATCCTTCCTCTGTGAGTGCAAATATACAACTGAAACAATAAATTGCAATATTTTTTAACGGAAACTAAAGGAAACTCCAGCGTTTAAGGTGTTAAATTCCTGCAGCGTGTAGTTGGCAAAAAGTTTTATAAAGGCCAAATTGGCTCTAACGCCAATCATGGCATTTGTGCCTGTATAAGAGTTTTCAAAGCTTATGGGATTGTTAAGACTTTTAGAAGTTCCATCTACCAAGGAAATTGTATAATCGCCCAGCATATCAAAGTTAACATCACCCTTGCCATAGCCAAAGCCACCAACCAAACTAATGATTGGAAAATCTAATGAAGCTAAAGCCTGTAAGGTAAAGGTGCTAATATCATAAGCAACCATTTGATCTGGATTGGCACTACTTAATTCATACTCAACATTCATTTTTGAGTATGCTGCCAAAGCAGAAATATTTAAAGGAAGTTTGTCAACCAGACCTAAATATTGTGTCAAACTGTGCTTAAGTCCAATTCCAAAAAGACCAAATTCAGCCCCTTCATTTTCTACATTAGGTATATATCGAACAATTATATCTGTGTCAAAAAGCAAGCCTAAGCCTACTTGTAGATACGGTGTTGGCAATGAATTCATTATCAAATCATCACCAAGGCCGCCTGGCAATTCTACATTTTGTCTGATAGTCGAGTTATCAGGAAGCTGGAGTTCGTAATAAAATGTTGTATTGCTATCTGCACCAAAAACGGTGCTTGCCGTAGTAAAGTCAGACTCAAGCTCCTGAAGGTTTAACGCATTAATATTGAAGGATTTTGCTTCATCCGATACGCTGGGTGAGACAACACCAACGGTAATGTCGAAGCCAAATTTTTTATGTGTTTTTGCCGAGTTTGCCCAACCACTGTTGAGGCTGTATGTTAACGACTGCCCCAAAGGAGCAATAAACGCTTGACTTAGCGTTTGTGCATCATTATTTGTTGCAGCTAGGATAGCATCTAAATCATCAAAAAGTTGTGCAGATGAAAATGTAGCAGCAAAAAGAGATAAAAATAATATTGAGCGTTTCATAATTTGGGTTTTTAGATTTTATACAAATATAGCTAAAGAAAGTATTTCAACATAAAGTATATGTATCGTGGCTGAATCATGTATAGCGTAGTAGTTTGGGTAATTCCAGAAAAATTATCGCGGTTAATACTTTCGTTTCCTAAGACATTATTTGCTTGAACACTCAACTCCCAGGGGCTATCTTTTTTGTTATATATAAGTGACATGGTAAGGTCGTCATAGGTATTTAGGGATGTACTTCCTTGTCTGTAATCAAAATAACTATACTCTGCCAAAAAGATAAACCCGTTCAAAAAAGCAGCGTCAATACCCACAAATGGACGCTCGGTTATATAGTGTACTACTTGGTCTTCGTCTTTCGATCGGTTGATGTTGTAGCTGTAGCCGAGTTCAACATTTGGCGCAGCCTTAAAATTAGTTGCCACACTCGCGCTACCAAATTGGGTGAGATAATCAAATCTGCGTAAATCGTCGTTTACAATATTGTACGATGTGTTTTTATTGGCTCTAAGTGTAAAACTCGTTTTTACATTATTAAACCTTTTTTGCAATCTTCCACTGAGGTTAATACGCTCTTCTGCTTTTGGAGAATTAAACGGCGAAGACTCTCTATTTATACCATTAATTTGATTCACCGTTTTAAAGGTGTCAAACTGTTTTCTATAGTTTAATCTAACAAAAATGTTGGTGAAATTAAACATATTAAAGTTGAAATAATTCAACGTGAAATTGTTAAAGTATGCTGGCTTTAAGCTACTGTTTCCCAACAATAGTCGGTTGTAATTATTAAAGGTATATGCATCGCCTAATCTACTCAAATCGGAATACTGAAGCTGTGCTTTGTAGGTAAAACGCAAGTTCTCCGACTTACGCATTTGATAGCTAATCCACACATCAGGTAAAACCCTAGTTTCGTCAGTTTCAAGTGTATTGGCTTGAATGGTATTGATATCGTATTGGTGAAGTGTAAGTCCAGGGTTAAATGTAAACTTTCCACTTTTTAACCTATAGCGCAAGGCAGTGTAAATATCAGAAAATTCGAGACGCGCATCATTTACTAAGTTTACCTCATCAAAAACATCCAGTTCACCATCGACATAATTCCCCATACTTGAATCGTAATCTTGACGTACTTGTGTGGTTCCTGCAGTCAGGTTTATGCTAGATAAATCAGTTAACATATAATAATACTCTAGGCGCCCGTCGAGCTTGTTGGTTTTGGTAAAGCGATTTTGTTGTACCAAATAGCCGTCTGACTGTTGCGGAAGTGGCAACACATCAGGAAATAAAATTCGTTCTTTTTGGAGTTTATAAACAGGGTTTTCTTCCTGTATTGAATGTTGAAGTTCAAACGCAAAAATATGCTTCTCGTTAATAGTGAAATACGCGTTTAAATTTTGATTGAGTTGCTGTGGTTTTTGCGTACGGTTAGAAGCAATATCTTCTTGCCATCTTGCTGTTGAGGTTATTTGGCTAAACTCATCTTCATCAGCGGTTCGGTAAAAAACATCATACTCAAACTGAAAGTTTGGGTTAGCATTGTACAACACACTCAGTTTATACAACTGAGATGTGTTGGTTTGATCAAAATTATTATCCGTAGTTTCTGTAACTCCAGTTGTGGTAAAAGTGCGCTCTCGCAAGGACTTAATGCGGGTGTTGTTTTTCGATACAATAGCGAAGCCCGAAAAGTCCAGTCCCTTTTTGGGTGAATGCGAAAAATTCGTTGCCGCAAAATCATTTTCAATAGATGCCGCATTGTTGTTCTGGAGGTTGGTTAGCCCAACATCATCGGTTTGAATTCGGATTGAAGAACCGCTTCGATTACTTTGATTTCGAAATCCGCCGGTAAAGCGAAAGTAGTCTTGACGTGTAAAGGGGTTATCGCCTAGGTTATTTCTATTTCCCAGAAAATTGATACTCGTTTTAGGACTGTAATAAAATACTTTTGGGTTTAGAATAAAGCGCTCTTTTTCACCGCCGCCAGCGCCAATTTCACCAAACCAAAACTTGTCTTTTCCTTCTTTCAGCTTGATGTTAATCGCCATGCTGTCGTCGTTATTTGTCACACCGCCAAGCTGCGAAACTTCATTAAAATTCTTAAGCACTTGTACCTTATCAATCGCATTCGCGGGAATGTTTTCGGTGGCAATTTTTGAATCGCCATCAAAGAAATCTTTTCCCTCTACCATGACTTTATTTACTTGCCTTCCTTCAACTTCAATCTGTCCATCGCTGTTGATTTCTACTCCTGGTAAGTTTTCAAGTACATCACGTAACTTACGCTCAGAACCTGTGTTAAACGAATCGGCATCATACACGATAGTATCACCCTGAATGGAAACTGGCATTTCGTAGGTCACTTCAACGCCTTCCAACTGCTCGGCTTGCTCGTACAACACAATAACTTCATTTATATCCGTTGAAGAATTTCGATCTAGCTGAACAGGCTTAAAACCCAAATAGGATACCTTGATTATGTAGGGAACATCTTTTTTTATCCCTATTGAAAATTTTCCGTCCAAATCTGAAATAGCGAAACTATCCATCCGGTTTGTTTCTTGGTTTTTTGCTACCACATTGGCAGTGGAAATTGCAACGCCCAAGCTGTCTAAAACTACCCCTTCGAATCTGATGTTTTGACCCAAAACTTCTAGGGTCAATAACAACGCTGACCAAATAAAACAATGTATATATTTCATGAATTAATTTCTGATAAACATCCGGTTTTGATTGGTCCGATTGCTATTGTTTTGGAAACGATCGCTCATTTCTTTAGCTTTCTTTTGACGTATTTCATTAAATTCTTGCCAAGACACTTTATCGCCCTTTTTAGGTGGCGTAAGTTTTATCTTCTCTTTGGGGTTCATCTGTACTTCAGTACACACCAACAACTTATTGCTATCTTGAACCATTAACACTAAACCAGGTAATCCGAAGTAGTTATCTGGACCAGCAGAAATTGGGATGTCAGGCGTAAACCAAACCGAAACCGTGACTTGAATTTTTTTAGGTTTCTTTTCTTCTTCTTGATCCGTGTTCTGACTTCTGCCAAAAGACATCCGAAATTGCGGCGGGTTTTGCATCTGTGTATACGTTGCCTCATAGGCTGTGTATTGACCTATTTGCTTGCTCTCTCCGGTAAAATTCCACTTGGGGATTTTAATGTCTTTATTAACTAAGAATATTTTACCGTAAAGATCTTGCTGATTTGTTTGTTTGCGGGTTGCTAAGTTGGTGTGAATAATATTTTGGGAGCTCGCTCCATATCGCATCCACCTACCGCCTCTACCACCAGATTGAGATTGAGGAGTGTCGAGTTTTTGTTGTTGCTTATAAATAGATTGGTTTTGATCAAAAAATAAGTCGTAGTTCACAGGCTCAGAAAAACGCTTTTTAATTCGGTCTACAACATGCTTGGGCATATTTGGATTTTCACTAAAATCTACTTTCCGCGTTACTTTCAATGAATAGGAGGCCTTTATTTGCTGGGCGTTTACCAAAGAAAAACTTAAAAGTAAAATTGTAATAAATACAGATTTCATACATCAAATATTGGTAAAAAAAATATCATTTAGTTTAAATAAATATTTAGACCCAAAAAAGATTAAATAGTTTGAAAACAAATCAAATTTTTAATAAAGATACTTATATTTAACTCATAATTTTTGAAGATGCACGTAGCCATAGCAGGAAACATTGGAGCTGGAAAAACAACACTAACAGAACTTTTACATAAGCACTATGGCTGGGAAGCCCTTTACGAAGACGTAGTAGAAAATCCGTATTTGGATGACTTCTATGCCGAAATGGAGCGTTGGTCTTTTAACCTTCAAATTTATTTTTTGAACAGTCGGTTTAGACAAATTTTGGATATTCAAAAAAATGGAAACGACGTCGTTCAAGACCGCTCTATTTATGAAGATGCACATATTTTTGCGCCCAACTTACATGCTATGGGACTTATGACGCATCGAGATTTTAGCAATTATACTGCCGTTTTTGATTTGATGGAATCGTTGGTAAAAGGTCCCGATTTGATGATTTACCTAAGAAGTTCTATCTCCAACTTAGTTTCGCAAATTCACAAGCGTGGACGAGACTATGAAAACTCCATAAGTATAGAATATTTAAGTAGACTTAATGAGCGCTACGAAGCATGGGTGCACAATTACGACAAAGGCAAACTGCTTATAATTGATGTGGATGATCTAAATTTTGTGGACAACAAAGAAGATTTGGGTACCGTTATTGAAAAAATAGACGCTGAACTCAGCGGGCTTTTTACAACTTAATATGAAGCGCTTTTTCAGAAGCATCTAAAGCAGACTTTACTTCCGCTTCAGTCCCTTCAAACACTTTTACTTTTTCTACTTCTTGGCCATTTTCAGATGTTACTACGGTAAGTGTCCCTTTCGCAAGACCTTCGTCCGTACGTTCCATTTGGACATCAACATGCAATACATCAGCGCTGTGTGCATCGCCTAAAAGGGGAGCCAACACAAGACCAATCAAACACGTGAGTTTGATAAGAATATTCATAGAAGGTCCAGAAGTGTCTTTAAATGGATCACCAACTGTATCGCCAGTTACCGCTGCTTTGTGCGCTTCGCTGCCTTTGTACACCATCTCACCTTCAATTTCAACACCTGCTTCAAAAGATTTTTTAGCATTGTCCCAAGCACCACCGGCATTGTTTTGGAAAATAGCCCACATAACGCCCGAAACGCAAACACCTGCCATATAGCCACCAAGTGGCTCAGCGCCAAACAATAGCCCAATCAAAATTGGTGTAATGATGGTTATTAATCCAGGGATTAGCATTTCTCTAAGTGCAGCTTTTGTTGAAATATCAACACATTTTGCATACTCAGGCTTCCCTTTTCCTTCTAAAATTCCTGGGATTTCTTTAAACTGACGTCGTACTTCGTATACCATTTCCATGGCTGCCTTTCCAACCGATTGCATCGCAAGCGCAGAAAAAACCACAGGAATCATCCCACCAACAAATAACATGGCAAGCACGTCTGCTTTAAAAATATTAATTCCGTCAATCCCCGTAAAGGTAACATACGCAGCAAACAGCGCAAGAGCCGTAAGTGCAGCAGAAGCAATGGCAAAACCTTTTCCAACAGCTGCTGTTGTGTTTCCAACAGAATCTAAAATATCGGTACGCTCTCGTACTTCAGGGTCAAGCTCGCTCATTTCGGCAACACCACCAGCGTTGTCGGCTATGGGTCCGAAAGCATCAATAGCAAGTTGCATAGCAGTGGTAGCCATCATCGCAGATGCAGCCAAGGCAACACCATAAAATCCAGCTAAGGAGTAGGATAGAAATATAGCCGCTGCAAAAAGAATTACAGATAAAAATGTAGATTTCATCCCTACTGCAAGTCCAGCAATAATATTTGTTGCTGCACCCGTTGAACTGTTTTTCACAATGTCTAAAACAGGTTTTTTACCAAGAGAGGTATAATATGCCGTAACTATTGAAATAAGTGCTCCCACAGCTAGTCCAATACAAGCTGCCCAAAATACGTTTATGGATGGTACCGTAACAATTCCTTCACCAAAAAAGTTCATGTTTAGCGTTTCTGGAAGCATCCAATCAATAAAGTACCAACTTGCGGCAAGGGTTAATAAAATGGCAACCCAGTTTCCAGTGTCAAGTGCTTTTTGTACTTGTGATTCTTTCGCATCGTTACTTTTGATGCGAACAAAAAATGTTCCTATAATAGAAGCAACAACGCCAACACCTGCAATTACTAATGGCAACAAAATTGGTCCCATACCGTCAAAGCTTGTAAGTTCAGTACCCGCATCAAGCATATCTTTAATGACATAGTTTCCAAGTACCATGGCTGCCAAAACAGTTGCTACATACGATCCAAATAAATCGGCACCCATTCCAGCTACATCACCCACGTTATCACCAACATTATCGGCAATTGTAGCAGGGTTTCTAGGATCATCTTCTGGAATTCCAGCTTCTACTTTACCAACTAAGTCGGCACCTACGTCTGCGGCTTTGGTATAAATACCTCCACCCACACGCGCAAATAATGCAATCGATTCTGCTCCCAATGAAAAACCTGCAAGTGTTTCTAAAACAAGTGTCATTTGGGTGTAGAAGTCGCCATCAGTACCCATAAATTTTCCAATAAAAAACAAAAACAATAAGCTCAACCCTAGTACGGCAAGACCCGCAACACCAAGACCCATTACAGTACCGCCGCCAAAAGAAACTTTTAAGGCATTCGGTAAACTTGTTTTGGCTGCCTCGGCAGTTCTAGCGTTAGCATCTGTAGCTATACGCATTCCAATATTTCCTGCAAATCCGCTAAAAATAGCACCCAGCACAAACGCTGGAACTATCATCCAGTGTGTAGAGGCTACTAGTGTGGAAATAAAATACAACGCAACCGATGCACCTACAACAAAGAACAAAAGTAAACGGTATTCTGCATTCAAAAAGGCTAATGCACCTTCTTTAATGGCGCTTGAAATTTCACGCATCTTTGCGTCACCAGAGGGCTGCTTACGCACCCATTGCGCTTTGACAAGCATTACAATTAAACCAACAACAGCTAATACTACAGGTAAATAAAAGAGAAATGAACTCATAAAAAGGGGAAAATTATATTAAAACTTTTTTAACTGCACGAATAACATCTTCGTGGTTTGGCAACCATTCCTGTAACAGTACAGGAGAATAAGGTGCAGGCGTATCTGCCGTATTAATTTTTTGGATTGGAGCGTCTAAATGATCAAAAATTTGATTTTGAATTTGATATGTAATTTCCGTAGAAATATTACCGAAAGGCCAAGACTCTTCTAAAATCACTAATCGGTTGGTTTTTTTTACAGACGCAATGATGGTGTCCATATCTAATGGACGAATGGTACGCAAGTCAATAAGCTCACATGAAATATTTTCTTTGGCCAATGCGTCCGCGGCTTTCTGTGCTTCCTTAAAAATCTTACCAAAAGACACCACAGTCACATCTGTACCTTGTTTTTTTACTTCAGCTACGCCAATTGGAAGAACGTATTCACCATCAGGAACTTCACCTTTATCGCCATACATTTGTTCAGATTCCATAAAAATGACAGGATCGTCATCGCGAATAGCGGCTTTAAGTAGTCCTTTTGCGTCGTATGGATTTGAAGGTACAATTACCTTTAAACCTGGACAATTGGCATACCAACTTTCAAACGCTTGAGAGTGTGTAGCTGCCAACTGTCCCGCAGAACCCGTTGGGCCACGGAATACAATTGGACACGGAAACTGACCTGCAGACATTTGGCGGATTTTTGCAGCATTGTTTATGATTTGATCAATCCCCACTAATGCAAAGTTGAACGTCATAAATTCAATTATAGGACGATTTCCAGTCATCGTAGAACCAACACCAATTCCTGCAAAACCCAATTCCGATATTGGCGTGTCGATAACACGCTTATCACTAAATTCGTCTAACATTCCTTTTGAGGCCTTATAAGCACCGTTGTATTCAGCAACTTCCTCGCCCATTAAATAAATGCTTTCGTCGCGACGCATTTCTTCTGACATCGCCTCGCATATTGCTTCTCTGAATTGTATGGTTCTCATAGCTGGTTTAAGTGCCGCAAAAGTAGCAATAAAATGACCAATCACAAAAGACTTTTGTTTACTATGCGTGCATAATAAATTTAATCTTTTTTGTACCTTTGTAAAAAATCAAATCGACATGAATGTTTTAGTGTGTATAAGCCGTGTTCCAGACACCACGTCAAAGATAGATTTTATTGAAGACGACACCGCCTTCAATACGCGTGATGTACAATTCGTTATCAATCCGAATGACGAATTTGGACTTACCCGTGCTATCTGGCTCAAAGAAAAGAAAGGGGCTCAGGTACATGTCGTTCATGTGGGAACATCAAGTTCTGACGCAACCTTACGTAAGTGTTTAGCTATTGGCGCAGACAAAGCCTTTAGAATTGACACCCCTGCGTTAGATGGACTTTCAGTAGCGAAAGAACTTGCAGCTTTTGTCAAAAACAATTCCTATGATATAATCATTGCAGGCAGAGAATCCATTGATTACAACGGCGCTATGGTTCCAGGAATGATGGCAGCGTTGTTAGACATTCCTTTTGTAACCAATTGCGTTGGATTAGAAATTGACGGAACAACTGCCGTAGCAGAACGCGAAATTGATGGAGGGCGTGAAAAACTAAAAGGCACATTGCCCATAATCATTGGCAGTCAAAAAGGATTGGTAGAAGAGTCTGACCTTCGCATTCCGAACATGCGGGGTATTATGCAAGCACGACAAAAACCTTTTGAAGTCGTTCCTGCGCAAGAAGTATCAGCTTCTACAAACGATATAAAATTTGAACGACCAGCGCCTAAAGCTGAAGTCAAACTTGTACCCGCTGATGACTTAGATCAACTCATTGATTTGTTACACAAAGAAGCTAACGTTTTATACAAAATTATGTCTGTACTTATTATAATAGAAACTGAAAACAATGCGCTTAAGCGCAACGCTGCTGAAGTAGCTTCTTATGGAGTTGCGCTTGCAGCTAAACTGGATACTTCATGTGCTGCTATTGCGTTTCATGCCGCAAACGCAAATGAATTGGGGCACTATGGTGTTACTAAAGTAGCCCATATTTCTAATGGTCCGAAGCATTTCGATGCACATGCGTACGCGTCTGAAATTGCTGATTTTGCAGCAAAGAACACGGTCTCACATATTATTACAAGCAGTAGCGCAGATGCTAGGTTTTTAGCTCCCTTGCTTGCCGCAAAACTCAATGCGGGATATGTACCAAACGTAGTTGAACTGCCTGAGGAATTAAGCCCCCTTACAGTAAAGCGAACAGCATTTACCAACAAGGCTTTTACATACACACAATTACTTGGCGATTGTAATATCATCGGAGTTGGAAATAATGCCTTTGGCGTTATAGAAAATACCGTCGATTGTGATGTTGAGGAAGTAACTGCTGAAAATGCCATTTCAAACCTAGAGCAAGTGTCTATCGAAAAGGTAACGGGCAAAGCCACTATTGCTGATGCAGATGTAGTTGTTTCGGGTGGAAGAGGACTAAAAGGTCCTGAAAATTGGCATTTGGTTGAAGATCTTGCAGAGGTTCTCGATGCTGCTACAGCTTGTTCAAAACCTGTTTCTGATATGGGCTGGCGCTCACACGATGAACACGTTGGACAAACAGGAAAACCCGTTGCAACCAACTTATATATTGCTATTGGAATTTCGGGTGCTATTCAACATTTGGCGGGTGTAAATTCTTCAAAGGTTAAGGTTGTTATCAACTCTGATCCCGAAGCACCATTCTTCAAAGCTGCCGATTACGGCATTGTGGGCGATGCGTTTGAAGTAGTTCCTGAACTCACCGAAAAGTTAAAAGCATTTAAAGCGTTAGGGTAACCACTTAATTTTGTACTTTTAGGCTTCACTTGCAACAGCATCAAATGAGTCTTGTCCAACTTCGTGTAAATCGCATTTCTTACAGTCAAAATCAGAGTGGCGCATACGCCATGATTTTGGATGAAGTGGATGGAAAACGAAAATTACCTGTTGTTATTGGCGAGTTTGAGGCACAGTCTATTGCCGTTGCTTTAGACAAAGACATCAAACCGCATCGTCCTTTTACGCACGATTTGTTTAAAAACTTTGCCTTTAGATTTGATGTTGCTATCAAACGTGTTATCATCACAAAGCTAGTGGATGGTGTTTTTTATTCAAGTCTTATTTGTGAACGCGATAAGATTGAGGAGATTATCGACTCGCGCACTTCCGACGCCATTTCGTTGGCGCTACGTTTCAAAGCTCCAATATTCACACATGAAAATGTACTGGAAAAAGCAGGAGTCATTTTTGATAAAGAAGATGTCCCTGCTAAGGGCTCGCTTGTCGATGAGCTTTCTGCAGATGAAAACTACACCAACCTGTCTGTGCAAGAATTGGAGCGTGCTATAAAAAAAGCCGTGAAAAAAGAAGACTATGAGTTGGCGGCACGACTTCGAGACGAAATATCTAAACGCGAAAACGACGCAACCGAATGAAGCTGTTTTTTGGAATGACCCTTGAGCCTATTCTTGCGCATCAAGGCGTCACATCATTTGGAATTCTACAGGGATTTATAGGCGTTATAACCTTGCTTTTTTTGGCTTTTATTTTTAGTGCAAATCGCAAAGCAATTCCGTGGAAAACAGTCGGCTTTGGATTGCTTTTACAACTCTTTTTGGCGCTTTGTATTTTAAAAATTGGTTGGGTGCAACGTATTTTTAATGCTATTGGAAAAGTATTTGTTAGCATCTTAGATTTTACAGCTGCAGGGAGTACATTTCTCTTTGGCGATTTAATGAACGCCGAGAGCTACGGGTTCATTTTTGTGTTTCAAATTCTACCCACTATTGTTTTTTTTGCTGCACTTACGTCTTTATTATTTTACTTAGGAGTGTTGCAATTCTTTGTGAAAATACTCGCCAAAGGCACCTCAAAAATTCTGAATATTTCTGGAGCAGAAAGCCTATCTGTAATTGGGAATATTTTCTTAGGTCAAACTGAAGCGCCACTACTTATCAAAGCCTATTTACCCAAAATGAATCGCTCTGAAATGCTTTTGGTTATGGTTGGCGGCATGGCAACTGTGGCAGGAGGTGTGTTGGCGGCATACATTGGGTTTTTAGGGGGCGATGACCCCGAACTTCGTTTGGCTTTTGCCAAGCATTTGCTTGCTGCGTCGGTAATGGCAGCTCCGGGTGCTATCGTAATAGCCAAAATTCTTTTTCCGCAAACAGAGGCTATTGACAAAAATACCAAAGTTTCGAAGCAAGATGTGGGAAGTAATCCTTTGGACGCTATAGCAAACGGTACAATTGAAGGGGTCAAATTAGCAGCAAATATCGGGGGGATGCTACTTGTTTTTGTGGCCCTGATTGCGATGGGAAATGGCATTCTTTTTCAAATTGGCGAGTTTACCTCTTTGAATAGTTGGATTTCGAATTGGTCGTCATACGATGCTTTGTCTATAGAGGCGATTTTAGGAACGCTTTTTGCGCCACTCATGTGGCTCATCGGGGTTCCGTGGAGTGATTTACTTCCAATGGGACAATTATTAGGAGTAAAGTTAGCGGTGAGTGAATTTGTGGGTTACATCCAGTTGGCTGAACTCAAAAACAGTGCTAATGGCATTCATTTTATGCACCAAAAATCCATCGTTATGGCAACCTATATGCTTTGCGGATTTGCGAATTTTGCATCCATTGGGATTCAAATTGGTGGCATTGGTGGGTTGGCTCCCAATCAACGCAAAGTGCTCTCAAAATTTGGTTTTCGAGCGGTTTTGGGTGGCACATTGGCTTCGTTATTGTCGGCAACGTTGGTTGGTGCTCTATTGGGCTAATCGTTGAAAACCTTTTGAAAAACTATTTGTAGTAATGTGTGATTTTTAACACTAGATTTTACCTTTACAAAAATATCATATGCAGCAGTATTTAGATTTGGTTAAGCGCGCGCTACATGAAGGCGCTGTCAAAGGCGACAGAACAGGCACTGGAACACGTAGTGTATTTGGTCACCAAATGCGTTTTGATTTATCCGAAGGCTTTCCGCTTGTTACCACCAAAAAAATTCATCTTAAATCGGTGATATACGAGTTGCTATGGTTTATAAAAGGCGATACGAATATTGAATATCTTACTGAAAATGGAGTGCGTATTTGGAACGAGTGGGCAGATGAAAACGGCAACCTTGGCCCTGTTTACGGACATCAGTGGCGCAATTGGAACAGCGAGGGCGTTGACCAACTTATAAACGTCATCGAAACGCTAAAAACAAATCCAAACAGCCGACGTATGTTGGTGTCAGCTTGGAATCCCAGTGTACTGCCAGATACCTCAAAATCGTTTAGCGAAAACGTTGCCAACGGAAAAGCTGCGCTTCCACCCTGCCATGCGTTTTTTCAATTTTATGTTGCCGACGGTAAACTTTCATGCCAACTATATCAACGTAGCGCTGATATTTTTCTCGGAGTTCCGTTTAATATCGCCTCCTATGCGTTGCTTACCGAAATGATGGCGCAAGTATGTGGCTTTCAAGCAGGTGAATTTATTCACACACTGGGTGATGCGCACATTTACACCAATCACATGGAGCAAGTTGAATTGCAATTGAGTCGTGAGCCTAAACCCCTGCCCACACTAAAACTAAACCCTAATATTACCGACATACTTGACTTTGATTATAAGGATATTGAAATCCTTAATTACGAGCCACATCCGGGTATCAAAGGAACTGTTGCGGTCTAAAACCAACTACTTATGTTTCGTAAAAAAAAGGCTGATAATACCATTAATCCACAACAAGTAGCACTTGTAGAAAACGCGCAATATCGCATCGCCCAAAAGCGTCGATTTCAAACACACCTGCTCGTTACTTTGTTTCTAATATTCTTTGCTTCTGTACTTGACTTTGCCTTTGAATACAAAGCTGATTTTATGCCCTTTAATACCCGTTGGTCGTTAGCATTAGCAACACTTTTGGGTATCGTATTAGTGGTTCATTTTCTTAAAGTTTATGTGTTTTATTCGTTTATGGGAAAAGCATGGGAAGCGGAGCAGATGGAATTTTTACTTGAAAAACAAGCCATCAAGGTGGAAAAATTAAAACGGACTATGGATAAAGAAGCTGCACTAAAAGCAAGCGCCGAATGGGAGCGCGAAAAGCAATATAAAAACATTACCATGATTGCGGCTATCGCCGAAAACAATGCGCTTGGTAAAGACAATAAGCTTATTTGGCATCTATCTGATGACTTAAAGCATTTTAAAAATTTGACCAAAGGACACCATGTAATTATGGGTAGAAAAACATTTGAGTCTATGCCAAAAGCCTTGCCAAATCGCACCAACGTGGTTATTTCTAGACAAAAAGAATACACAGCAGAAAATGCGCATGTGGTACATTCGCTGGAAGCAGCCATTGCACTTGCGCACGAAGACGATCGACCGTTTATTATTGGTGGCGGCGAGATCTACCGTCAAGGAATGGCTTTTGCCAACTGTATTGAACTTACACGTGTTCATGATGATTTTGAAGCAGATACCTTTTTCCCAGAAATAGACACTGCTGTTTGGCGTGAGGTTTGGCGCGAGAACCACGACAAAGACGAAAAACACGCGCATGCATTTTCATTTATTAGATACGAAAAAATAGACGCATGAATGTAGCCATGTTTCCTGGGCAAGGCGCCCAATTTGTAGGTATGGGTAAAGACCTGTACGAAAAAAGTGCGGTAGCGAAAGAACGCTTTATTGCCGCCAATGACATCTTAGGGTTTTCCATTACCGATATTATGTTTGATGGCGATGCTGATGCGCTAAAAGAAACGAAAGTAACACAGCCGGCCATTTTTTTGCACGCTGTTATTTCCTGCGAATTGGCACAAAAATCTACTCCAAACATGGCTGCTGGTCATTCTTTGGGAGAATTTTCTGCACTAACAGCAATTGGTGCTTTATCGTTTGAGGACGGTTTGCGCTTGGTTTCCAAACGTGCGCAAGCCATGCAAGCGGCCTGTGATGTTGCTAAAGGAACTATGGCTGCGGTCCTTGGACTGGCAGACGATGTCGTCGAAAAAGCCTGTGAAAACATCAATGGTGTTGTGGTGGCAGCAAATTACAATTGCCCTGGGCAATTGGTAATTTCAGGAGCCTTTTCTGACGTTGAAACGGCTTGCGAGACCCTTAAAGAAGCAGGTGCAAGACGTGCGCTACTTCTTCCTGTTGGTGGTGCATTTCATTCACCTCTAATGGAACCCGCACGAGAAGAATTGGCAAAGGCAATATTGGATACTACAATTCACAGACCAAGTTGTCCAATCTATCAAAATGTGACCGCTGCAGCAACTCAAGATACTGCAAGTATTAAAGAAAATTTGATTGCACAACTTACCGGTCCTGTAAAGTGGACACAAACCATTCAGCAGATGCGTGCTGACGGCGCAACTTTGTTTACAGAATACGGCCCCGGAAAAGTATTACAAGGGTTGGTCAAAAAAATAGATCGCGAAGCCGAGGTGCAATCGGCGCAAATGGGTTAATCAAAAAATGCCAAAAGCGTTTTACAGATAAACTGTACTTGCTGTTCGTCAAGTTCGCTGTGCATTGGCAGCGAAATTACCTCGTTTATCAATTGATTAGTAACGGGAAAATCCGCTTCATTATAGCGACTGTCAACATATGCTTTTTGTCGGTGCAACGGTATCGGATAATACACCCCACATGGAATTTGATTCGCTTGCAGGTGCGCTACTAAGGCATCGCGGTCTGCATCCAAAATACGTAAGGTATATTGGTGGAATACATGCGAGCTGCAATCCCCAGAAGTAACAGGTGTTTGAATTTTTGGATGGTGTTCCAAAAGCTGCGTATAGCGAATTGCCGCCCACTTACGTCGTTCGTTGTAGAAGTCGAGCAGTCTTAATTTTTCGTTTAGGACTACAGCTTGTAAGCTGTCTAATCTTGAATTTACTCCAACAACATCGTGATGATATCGCTTATACATACCGTGATTTACAATACCACGCAGCGTATGTGCTAAATCATCGTCATTTGTAAAAATAGCGCCACCGTCTCCGTAGCAACCCAAATTTTTGGAAGGAAAAAAAGAGGTTGACGCTACATGTCCAATTCCGCCTGTTTTGGTTTGTGTGCCGTTTTTACTGCTAAAGGTTGCGCCTATTCCTTGTGCATTGTCTTCAATAACAAAAAGCTTGTGCTTTTCAGCAATTTCCATGATTTCATCCATAGCTGCCGACTGACCAAATAAATGCACAGGCACAATGGCTTTGGTTTTGGGTGTTATGGCTTTTTCGATGGCAGCGGGGTCAATATTAAAGGTATCGGGAAGTACATCTACCAACACGGGGGTAAGTCCCAAAAGGGCAATTACCTCAACGGTGGCTGCAAATGTAAAATCGGCAGTAATCACCTCATCGCCGGGTTTAAGTCCCAATCCCATCATGGGAATTTGTAGCGCATCTGTACCGTTGGCACACGGGATGACGTGTTTTACACCAAGGTATTTTTCAAGATTGGCTTGAAATGTTTTTACGGCAGGGCCGTTAATAAATTGTGCTGAAGACAACACTTCTTGCATGCCCGCATCTACTTGGGGTTTGATGAACTCATACTGGGTCTGCAAATCGACCATTTGGATTTTTCGCATCGCAACTTTTTGGTTAGACAAAGCTACAAAAAACTAATCCCTCTTTATGAAATAAGTATATTTGATGCATGCGATTTTTTTACTCATTGGCAATATTAGCTGCCAGGTGTGTGGTACCACTTGTAACACGAAGTGCAAAAGCCAAGGCCTTTGTGCAAGGCAGGAAAGAAGTGTGGAAACACCTCGATAGCATCCCAAAAGACACAAAAGTGGTTTGGATGCACTGTGCTTCACTGGGTGAATACGAGCAAGGACTGCCCGTGCTACAAGGCCTAAAGGCCTCCAATCCCGACTACTTTTATTTGGTTACGTTTTTTTCGCCTTCGGGATATGAGGTGCGCAACGCGCATGGCGTTGCTGACTTAACTACTTATCTGCCATGGGATACCAAAAAAGAAGTACAACGATTTGTTTCCCGTGTAAATCCCAAAATGGCGCTGTTTGTAAAATATGAGTTTTGGCCCAATGTAATAGCTGCATTGCACAATGCAAGCATACCGCTTTTTCTGATTGCTGGGCAATTTCGCTCCCAACAGGTATTTTTTAAGCCGTGGGGCAGCAGCTATCGCAAATTACTAAAGGGGTTTAAACATTTGTTTGTGCAAAACGAACAATCGCTAAAGTTGCTGCAGCAAATTGGAATAACCCATGCGAGCGTTTCGGGCGATACGCGTTACGACCGTGTTGGTGCTACAAAAGCCCCACTACCTTTTATGGAAACGTTTGTGGGAAATCGGAAATGTATTGTAGCAGGAAGTACGTGGCCTGAAGACGAAGCCGTGCTATTTAACGCTATCGCACAAACTCCCAAAGACTTGTGCTGGCTTATTGCCCCACACGAAATAAACGAAGAAAAAATTAAGATCCTCATGGCAAAACTCCCCCAAGGAAGTTTACGCTATACCCAAAGTAAGGAAGCCGATAGAAAAGACTGTCAGGTGTTGGTGTTGGATACCGTGGGAATGCTGAGCCGCAGTTATGCCTATGGCAGTATTGCCTATATAGGCGGCGGTATGGGTACATCGGGATTACACAATATTTTGGAACCTGCCTCCGAAGGAATTCCGATTGTCATTGGGAAAAATTATCAGAAGTTTCCAGAAGCGAAAGCGCTTATTGAATTGGGCGGTGTTATATCCATTTCAGCTGCAGATGAGTGTACAAAACAGCTAGCCGAACTCATGCAAAACGATGCGTTGCGAACCAAAAAAGGGAAACAAAACGCAGGATTTGTAAGCCAAAACCAAGGGGCTACAGAAAAGACATTGTCACTCCTAAATCAAGTATTATGATATGTATTCCTACTGAAATTCCTCAAGAACTTTGTGCCATTGATGACGAACTCAAAGCCATTTACCACAGCAAGGATTCTTTTTGCATTTGGGTGTTTCAAAATCGAGCTGACCGAAACCGTTTTATGGACGCAACTGCAGGCATGGATAAAGAAAATCGAGTGGCGTATTATGCAGAGTTGTTTGAATAAATTTTCCGTTTGAAAATTTTAATTAATTTTAAGAACCTAAATCTTAAAATTATGAACGTAAAAATAACTTTGGCCGCTATTTTTCTAATTAGCCCTGTTTTAAGTCAAAATATTAAATACCCTTCTACTAATATTCAAGAGCATCAAGATACTATTTTTGAGAAAGTAGTGGATGATCCATTCCAATGGATGGAAAAGACCTCTCTAAAGCGTGACATATGGTTAGAAGAACAGTCCGTATTATTAAAAAAAACAAAAAAATCATTTTTTAAATACCTTGGCTCGATTAGGTATAGACTTGATAGACTATCATATGTAGAAAATAAAAACTATAAAAAGCAGGGGAGCAAATACTACTATTTAGCGTACAAAGATGATTTCACATCTCCTGTATTAGTTCAGAAAAATAAGTATACTGACGAATATGGCGACATAGTTATTGACCCAAGGTCCTTTGCTAAAAGAAAAGAGCAAATCACTATTTCTGGTTATAAAGTGAATAAAGCAGAAAGTCACATCGTATTTAGTTTATCACATTCAGGGAGTGATTGGCGAGAAGTCCGCATTAAAAACTTAAATAAGGATAGATATCTTGATGACGTCATTAAATGGGTCAAATACAGTCCCATTTACTGGAAAAATAATGGCTTTTTTTATTGGAAATGGAAAAAACCAGAAAAGGGCAAGGAACTCCTAGAACAAGCAACGCATCAAAAGTTATACTACCATAAAATAAACACAAAACAAGAGGAAGACAAACTTATTTTTGATAGCGGAGAAGCTTTTAGTCGTTCAAGCTACAAAGTTACTTCAGATGAGAGATATCTGCTTATATATACGTTTGATGAAACCGAAGATGGGTATAAAAAAGTAATTCTTTTTAAAGACTTAAATGCAAATAACGATTTTAAAGAGCTTTTAAGCTATGAGAATGAAGAAGGTGATTATTCTATAATTGAACATTTAAACAATCGTTTTTTTATTTACACAAACAATGAGTCAAATAACGGGAGAGTCTTTTCCATCAATCCAACAACCAAAGAAATAGCAAATATAATTCCTGAGTATAACTACAAATTAGATCAGGTAGATATTGTAAATAATAAAATTATTTGCTTGCTATATAAAAAAGGAAAGTACACTCTTTTAATTCATGACTTAAACGGGAAATTACTTTCCAAGACATCATTTGATTCTGGTCACGAAATCGCTCTATTAGAAGCTAGTAATAATGATAAAGAGTTAATTTATACTGTTAATTCGTTCTATTTTCCGAGCATAGTGTATAAGTTAGACTTACAAAACAACAGTGTGGATTATATTTCAAAGACCACGATTGCATATGATCACGAAAAATTTGAAACAAAATTTATGCACTTTAAATCTAAAGATGGAACGTATATCCCCGCTTACCTTACGTATAAAAAAGGTACGAATCTAACATCTGGAAATGCTCCTGTTTTTTTACATGGTTATGGAGGTTTTGGTTCTTCAATGCTTCCACATTTTGATCCTGGGTATATCCTTTTCATGAAGAGCGGGGGTGTAGTAGTCACACCTCAAATTAGAGGTGGTGGTGAACTAGGTGATAAGTGGCATAAAGATGGAGTAGGGTTGAAAAAACAAAATTCGTTTGATGATTTTATTTACGCAGCTAAACACTTAATTAAAATTAAGCTTACAAACCCAAGTAAAATTGCAATTCATGGTGGGTCAAATGGAGGGCTTTTAGTTGGGGCTTGTATGGTACAAGAGCCTCACTTATTTAAAGTAGTTGTTTCAGAAATGGGAGTATTTGATATGCTTCGACTTGAAAATTATGGTGTTGGTTATTTGCACCACAAAGAATTCGGTTCAATAACAGATTCTTTGGAATTCCAAAATTTACTAGGATACTCGCCTTACCACAATATAGAATATACTACCAACTATCCAGCAACTTTAGTCATTACAGCAGATCACGACGATAGAGTTCCTCCTTTTCACTCCTATAAGTTTGTAGCTAAACTACAACAAACATCAGGAAAAGAACCCATTCTATTAAATGTAGAAAAACAAGCAGGTCATCACGGAGTATCTACTTTAAAAAGCCGGTACAATCATCAAGCTGTTATGTGGAGTTTTATTTTTACGCAGCTTGGGATGAAGCCAAAAGGCTAGTTACTTATAGAAATCCTCAAGAACTTTG
>JAACDD010000091.1 GCA_009937085.1 Bacteroidota bacterium | reverse complement strand
TTAGAAGATTAAAAATTATAGAATTTAAAAAATATTTTTCTAAAGAACAGATGGATAAAAAGCTTCCTTCAAAGTGAAAGTTAGAAGCAAGTGGTATGTTAAATTGGTGTATTGAAGGTTACAGAAAATATTGTGAAGAAGGTTTAGAAGATACAAATTCAATAAGAGGATCAGTACAAGGATTCATACAAAGAAACAATCCCATGGTTGATTATTTTGAAACGCAAATCAAGGTTACTAACAAACAAGCTGATTATATTACTCTACACGCATTAAAAGAAAGCGTAGATAAGTTTACTAATGAGCTGTTTGGTAAAGAAGTTACATCTCCTCAAATCTACAAGTTTTTCAGGACAAAAGGTTTATATCCTAAACAAAAGCGAGATGGATGGGACAGAATTAGGTGTTATCAAGGTATTAAATTTGTAGAAGAAGAACAATTAGAGATTTATTGATGTCACATTGTCACACACTTCACAGGACTTTTTATATATAAATATTTTTATAGTAAAAAGTTATATATAAGGTGTGACAGGTGTGACAACTAAATTAGTGCTGTTAACGCAATGAAGTTTTTTGAAAAAAAACATCTAAATCTTTACGCCAATTCTTTTTCAAATGCCCATTGTCAATGAACCATGTTTCAAGTTCTTTTAATTCGCGTCGGATTATTCGTCCTTGCTCTGCTCTGGCTTTAGCTTTTGATCGTTCTAATTTCGTAAATCTTCCATGTTTAATTTTAGATTCGACGAGGCGTTTAAGGCCGTCCTTGGTCCTTGGCCCTGTGCTAGCACCTCCATGAAGTCTGCATCGGCCAACGGGTAGTTTTGCTGGACGTTGACATGGTGTACCTTTTCGAGTTTTTGCTTCACATCTTTTGCCTGGCCAATTAGGACCAAAACGCCAGGGTATACCTCTTAAGAGGTTGTTTTTTGTCATCTTATAAATCTCACCTATTAGGGTTTTATTATACTACAAATTAATCCGCTTTTCAGCAGGGTGTTTACTTAAAACTAACGCCCATGTTCACCGAAACATGGATTTAAGAAAGTAATATCACATCAAAACGGACCCTAAATGTTATGTGAAATCATCAAGACATCGAATGGTTGAGGAAATTATCTTGACAACATTAAAAACAACATATAATAGGTGTATATACATCTAATAGGTATCATGATGAAGAGTAAAGATTTTAAACAATTACAAGACTGCGCTTGCTTTAAAGTTCGGAAGACTAGTCGAATGATTACGCAGTTGTTTGATCATGCTTTGAAACCCTCGGGGATTAAGGCTACCCAATTTACGCTTTTGGTGGTTCTGGTTAATGAAGGAGAGATGGCTATTAAGGAATTAGCGAGTTCACTTGGTATGGACAGTTCGACCTTGACACGTGGGATCGTCCGTTTAGAAAAAGAAGGACTTATCAAAAGTCGTGAAGGCGATGATGCTAGGCAGCGATTTGTTGCTCTCACAACCAAGGGAATGCAACAGCTAAATGATTCAATCCCCTATTGGGAAAAAGCACAAGATGACATGAAAAATGGCTTAAGTGATAAATTTCCAGGATTTTTGGACACTTTAGAAACAGTGCTGAAGTCGCAACAAACTAAATTCTAGATGGCTGAAGAGTAAGGTTGCTTCAGTCATATATTTTAAAAAAATAAGTGTATATACATGTAATTTTTGAGGTAAAAAATGAACGAAGAAACAAATAAAAAAGCAAAAAAATTCTTTGAAATCGTTACCACAATGCCAAAAACAATAATCCTTCTTGGGTTAATGTTCATTGGCCTTGCAACTACTTTTGTTCCGCAACTGTACAAAGATACGACAGCGGATGCTTTCATCGCAAAGGATAACCCTGCACTCATTTACAAAAATAAGGTCAAAGACATATTTGGCCTAGCAGACCCGATGGTGATGGCTGTAGTCAATGAAGATGGTATTTTTAACCCTAAAACACTGCAGCTTATTTATGATCTAAATTCCCAAATCGAGAATCTCCCTAACGTAGATATCGATCGTGTCACCAGCCTGGCTACTGAAAGCAACATCTATGGTGATGAAGAAGGTATGATCGTGGAGAATTTCTTTGATCCTTACCCACCAAAAACTCAAAGGGAATCGGATAAGATCAAAAAAGCCATCGATAATTTCCCGCTTTATCAGGGAAGCCTTGTATCACGTGACGGCACCGTAACGCTAATTGTAGCAGAGTTGATTGACGAAACACAGGCAGAGCAAACCTATAAGAACTTTATGGAAATAGCCACCAATGCAAACCTTATGGCGGGTGAAGAAATCCATGTGGCTGGTGAAGGGGCCATCACTGGTTACCTTGGTGCCTATATTGATGCGGACGCCCAACGCCTGAACCCAATGGCAGGAATAATTATCACCCTGATCTTGTTTGTAGCTTACCGCACACTTCGCGGCACAATTTTACCTAACGTTATTGTTGTGGCTACAGTTGCAAGCGCCGTTGGCTTAATGGCAGCATTCGGCATTGCCTTCTTTGTGGTAACTAACGCATTAATTGTGATTTTGATTGGCATCGCTGTTGCAGACTCAATCCATATTTTTAGTCAGTATTATGAAGAATATGCCAAACATCCAGAATCGGATGCCCGTGAAATTATAATCCGGGCAATGGGGGAGATGTGGCGTCCTATTACTCTGACCACTTTAACTACCGTTGCTGGTTTTCTAGGCTTATATCTAGCATCTGAAATGCCTCCATTTAGATATTTGGGCCTTTTCTCTGCCATCGGTGTGGTCGTGGCTTGGGTTTATTCCCTTACCTTACTGCCTGCAGCGCTTACTTTGCTAAAAGTGAAGCCAAGCAAAGCCTATAAAGTAAGTCCAGAAGGGGTTACAGAAGTAGATGGCTTCGGTCGATTGATGGGCCGATTAGGCAAAAAAGTAATTGCTAATTCCAAATTAGTTGTCTTTGTAGGTCTAAGTCTAATGGTATTGGGAGCCTATGGGGCAACCAAGGTACAAGTGAATGATGATCGTATTGATACCTTCTATGAACAGGAGCCGATCCACATTGCAGATAAAATTATCAATGGCAAAATGGACGGCACTAATAATCTGGACATTGTGATTGAAACTTCAAACCCAGAAGACCTATTTGAGCCAAAATATTTACGTAAAATCGAATCTCTGCAGGAATATATGGAGAGTTTGCCAACAGTAGGTGGTTCAACTTCCGTCGTTGACTTTGTTAAGCAAATGTATAAATCCCTGAACGGTAGCGATAGCGCTTATTATATCATCCCAGACAGCAAGGAATTGATTGCACAACTCTTTCTACTTTATAGCGCTAGTGGCAAGCCAACCGATTTTGAAGAAGAAATCGACTATGACTATCAACTCGCCAATATTCGGGTAAATATCGATACAGGTCTTTATTCTGAAAACAAAAAAGTAATTGATACCGTTCAACTTTATATCGATCAGAATTTCAACGAAAAAGGCGTGATCAAGGCGACATTAAGTGGTCGTGTGAACCTGAACTATAACTGGGTTGGCAATATTGGGGAAAGCCACTTCTTAAGCGTCGGTATAGCTTTAGGATTAGTTCTGATCATGTCAGCCTTGGTATTTCGTTCTAGTGTAGCAGGCGTTTTCTCCCTAATCCCAGTGATGGCAGCATTACTGATTATCTACGCGGTGATGGGCCTTTCCGACATCTGGCTTGGTATTGGCACAAGCATGTTCGCAAGTGTTGCGATCGGCTTGGGGGTGGACTTCGCCATCCACACTATTGACCGCATCAAACATCTTTTTGCAGAACGCTCATCTGAAAGCTTTGACGAGACCATCGCAGAGTTATTCCCATCCACAGGCCGTGCTTTGTTTTTCAATTTTCTTGCAATTGGCTTGGGCTTTGGCGTGCTGATGTTCTCTGACGTGGTGCCGCTATTTCGCTTCGGTGCCATCGTACTGCTTGCAATCTCGGCAAGCTTTATTGCCAGCATGACCTTGTTGCCAGCCTTGATCAAAGTAACGCGCCCATCATTCGTTAAGAATATATCCACGCAACAAACTGAAAACAAAACTTAAAGATTTAGGAGAAAAGTCTATGAAAAAATTTGCAAAAGCACTCGCTCTGACACTTGTAACTTCTGTATTATTTTTTAACCCTGCTTCAGCCGACAGTTTACCAGACGGTGAGGCATTGGTGAAACTTGTAAATGCCCTTGATGAGGGAGATTTCGTTACTCGTAAAATCCATATGAAGATGATAGACCGCCGCAATAAGGAGCGGGAACGTTTCACCGTCTCATTGCGTAAGTATTTTGGTGAAGATAAGAAGACGATCATCTTTTAT
>JAACDD010000090.1 GCA_009937085.1 Bacteroidota bacterium | reverse complement strand
ACCGACAGACCAAAATTTCATCAAATTACAGCCATTACTGCAAAAAATGTAGCGGTTTGCCCTGCCGTTTATGAAATGGTAACGCGGTTAAAATCCGAACTACCGCTGTAGTCCCAAACTGAAAATATACCTTACATTTAGACCTTAAAATCCCTTTAGTGCGCTTTACTTGGTTTATTGCTCGTAGAATTATTGGTCAGCGTTCGCACCGTAGCAGCGTTTCAGGACCTATTATTACCATTGGCATTATCGCCATTGCGTTGGGGGTAATTACCATGCTTATCGCCATCGGGACTGGTGTGGGTTTGCAAAACAAAATCGGACAAAAAGTAGCCGCTTTTAGTGGACATATTCGTGTGACAACCCTGGAAAATAGTCAGCAACAAGAAACACTTAAGCCTCTCGAAGAGGCACAAACCATTCAAACAACGCTGCAAAATCAGGCAAACGTATCCGCTCTTCAGTCGGTTGCGTATGTTCCTGGTGTAATCCTAAACCAAAATGCTTTTGATGGCATTGTTTTTAAGGGGATAGACGATTCGTTTAATCCTGAATTTTTTAGCTTTTTTGGCGATTCAGAAAAAATTTCAGCACTTGGTGCACAAGATATTTGGATTTCCACAGAACTAGCAAATAAATTGGCTTTAACTATTGGCGATCGTGTACCGCTGTATTTTGCTTCGGAAGAAACAGCCATGCCCAAACGCCGTAGTTGCAACGTGGTGGGGCTTTTTACCACAGGTTTCTCAGATTATGATAACACCTATGTGCTTGGTCATTTGGATGTAGTACGCTCATTGTATGATTGGGACAACAATCAAGTGGGCGCTTTTGAACTTTTTTTAAATGACAGTGCTGACCTTTCTGCCCAATCCGATGTGCTTTACGACAGTATAGATGCACTGGTAGACGTACAACATATAGAAGAGCAATTTCCCGAAATTTTTAATTGGATTCGCTTATTTGGCACCAATATCTCTTTGATTATCATCATTATGATTATTGTTGGCGGCGTGAATATGATTACCGCTTTGTTGGTGCTTATTTTAGAACAGACGCAACTCATTGGTATTACGCGTGTTATGGGCGCATCCCTGCGTTCGCTGCAACAACTTTTTCTGATTCAAGGGGGATATTTGATTGGCGTAGGACTTTTTTGGGGGAACCTTATAGGACTCGGTTTGCTGTTTATTCAAAAACAAACAGGCATCATTTCCTTAGACCCTGCTACGTATTATGTAAGTCAAGTGCCTGTTTACATGGATGTTACAACGGTACTGTGGCTTAATGGACTTACGCTATTGATTTGCCTTGCCTTATTGGTTTTACCTTCACTTATTATTGCCCGTATTGCGCCAACGCAAGCACTTAAAATCAATCCGTAGCATTGGTTGACGAAAAAGCATTTCCTACCTTTGTGTTATGCATTATGTAGACAACATTCTAAAAACGATTGGCAATACGCCGCTAATCAAACTCAATAAAATAACTGCCGAAATAGACGCTTTGGTGTTGGCTAAAGTTGAATATTTCAACCCAGGCAGCTCTGTAAAAGACCGTATGGCACTTAAAATGGTGGAAGACGCCGAAGCCGATGGACGACTAAAACCCGGGGGTACCATTGTTGAAGGAACTTCTGGCAATACAGGTATGGGATTGGCGTTAGCAGCCATTGTAAAAGGCTATAAGCTGATTTGTGTTTCTACCGATAAGCAGTCTAAAGAAAAATTCGATATCCTACGTGCTGTGGGGGCGGAGGTTATTGTATGCCCAACAAATGTAGCACCAGACGATCCACGGTCGTACTATTCTACCTCAAAGCGTATTGCCGGAGAAACACCAAATGCGTGGTATGTAAACCAATACGATAACCCCTCAAATGCTGTAGCGCATTACGAGCAAACAGGCCCTGAGATTTGGAAACAAACCGATGGTAAAATCACACATTTTGTAGTGGGTGTAGGTACAGGCGGTACCATTTCGGGTGTTGCCAAATACCTAAAAGAAAAAAACCCGGATATTAAAATTTGGGGGATTGACACCTATGGCTCTGTATTTAAGAAATACCATGAAACAGGTATTTTTGACGAGAAAGAAATTTACCCTTACATCACTGAAGGAATAGGGGAGGACATCCTTCCTGAAAATGTGGACTTTAAGCGTATTGACGCCTTTGAAAAAGTAACCGATAAAGACGCAGCGGTGTATACCCGAAAGCTGGCGCGTGAAGAAGGTATTTTTGCAGGGAACTCCTGTGGTGCTGCCGTAAAAGGCGTGCTGCAACTTAAAAAACACTTTGGTCCAGACGATGTGGTGGTGGTATTGTTACACGATTCGGGTAGCCGTTATGTAGGTAAAATGTATAACGACGACTGGATGAAAGAAAAGGGTTTTTTGTAAAAATAACTTGAATGAAGTCTCTCAGACGTGCCTTTGTTGATGCGCACTTGCCTTATGTATACAGGCAAGTACAACCATCAAACATTACCTATAAATAAGTCTAAAAGTGAAAGTGTAGTTCTCTCTAGAAAAACAGATTTGGATTTTGTTTATCGCTTACATCCCTGCTATTGCACCAACTAACATTGCTAAAAGCCCTAAAACATAAAACCCTAGTGTCACAATTGTTAATATGCCTGTCAGTTTATAATGTGCTTTTAGATTATGAAAGGCTTCTTCTAAAACTTCGCTGTTGTTGGTAGCTATCGCTGTTTTTAAACGTTTTGAAAAACGATATAAATACAGGTATAGAAAAAAACAAATAAGTGCCACTACAAGGTAAATTACAGTAATAAATCCTGATTCTATAGTTCCAATAAATTCATCTGCAAAATCTAATTTTGAACTCATGACTGTTCCAAAAAGTAAAGCGCCGATTGCCAATAATGCACACATCACAAACCCAACAATAGACAAAAAATGGGTCCATTTTCGCGTTTGGTTTAGGTGGTTAATAGCTATTTGTGTAATGGTTAATGAGGTACTCATAACATAATATTTAAAGGTTAATTCTAGATATATTAAATCAAGTTTAACCCAAAAAGCACAATGCGAAAAGAAAACGATTGGTTAAGCTTTGTTGTCTGTACAATTTGGGATTGTTCAATGCTAAGTTAACGAAAAAAATAAAGACCAAACAAAATGCTTGGTCTTTAGATACATTACAATGGTAAATAGTTACTAAAAACTATAGCTGTTTTCTTCAGCCACCTTATCGGCAATTTTATTGCGCAATGCAATTACATTGGGGTACTCAACATACTTTGTGTAGCGTTTAAGCCCCATTAGCAATGCTTTTTGCTCATCTCCTTCAGTAAATCCAAGTATGGCTTCACGTCCTTTGGCCGTGATTTTTTCAGTAGCCTGATACAAATACAACTGACTCATCGCTACTTGGTAGGCTTGCGCTTCAGCGCCATATATACCTACATTTTTCTCAGCACGCAAAACGGCAGATTCCGCCATATAAACTTCAATGAGTATATCAGCAACCGCTAATAATAGCTGTTGATGCTCTTCCAATTCAGTACCGTATTTCTGTACGCCCGCACCTGCAATCATCAAAAACACTTTTTTAAGGTTTTTAAGTACGTGCTTTTCTTGGCTTAGGGGAGCTGAAAAATCAGGAATGGCAAAATCTGGAATGCCCAGTAATTCCTCACCAACAGCCGTAGCAGGACCGATTAAATCCAACTGTCCTTTCATGGCTTTTTTAATTAGCATACCTACGCTTAGCATACGGTTTATTTCGTTTGTTCCTTCGTAAATACGTGCAATTCGCGCATCGCGCCATGCCGTTTCCATAGGTGCATCCGCCGAAAAGCCCATGCCGCCAAAAATCTGAACGCCTTCGTCAGCAGTGTCTTGCATATGCTCCGAACACGCCACTTTTAAAATAGAACATTCAATGACGTATTCTTCTACTCCTTTAAGTTCCGCTTCCTGATGGCTATTCCCCGCAGCATCACGAAGGGCAATGCGGTCTTCAATATCTTTTGCCGCACGGTAACATGCTGATTCGCCGGCAAATAAATTTGTAGCCATAATGGCTAATTTTTGTTTGATAGCACCAAACTTTGCTATAGGTGTTTTAAACTGAACACGTTGATTGGCATAGGAAATAGCTTCGTTAATGATGCGACGCTGCCCGTCAAGTGTAGCAACCGCTAACTTAATACGACCAACGTTTAGCGCGTTCATGGCAATTTTAAATCCATTTCCACGTTCCGAAAGCATATTTTCCACAGGCACTTTGGTATCGCTAAAAAAGACCTGTCGGGTAGAGGAGGCATGAATACCAAGTTTCTTTTCTTCTTCGCCCATGCTAATTCCATTTTCAGGGTCGTTTGGCACAATAAATCCTGTGATGTTTTTATCATCCTCGATACGTGCAAAAACAATCATCAAATCTGCATAGCCTGCATTTGAAATCCATATTTTT